>JAQUNT010000198.1 GCA_028717525.1 Elusimicrobiota bacterium | reverse complement strand
ATGTCCTCGAAGCGCTTGGCCAGCTCCCGCTCCTTGGCCCGATAAGCGTCCTCGAGCTCGACCGTCCGCCGGAAGACCTCCGCCTCCTTCTCCCGGCAGGCCTCCTGCTGCGCCTCCAGCTTGGCCAGGAGCGCGGTCTCGCGCTCGGAGGTGGAGCTCTTGAGCTCCGCGCGCTCGCGCTCCAGCTGGGCGCGCCCGTTGGCGAGAACCGCCTCCAGCTCCTTCTGGCGCTGCGCGACGAGCTCCTTCTCCCTGAGCAGCAGGGCCTCCTGCTGGGCCTGGTACTTGGCGGCGAGCTCCTCGGCGCGGCCCTCGTAGTGCTTGAGCACGCCCCGCTGGCGCTCGGCGGCTTCGGTCTCCAGGCGGGCCTCCTTGGCGCGGAAGCCCTCCTCCAGGTAGCGGCGCTCGGCCTCGAGCTTCTCCTGCAGGCTCCCCCATTCGGCTTGGTGCTTGCGCTCGTAGGCCGCCTCGAGATCCTGCAGGCGTTGGGCCTGGTCGGCTTCGAGCTTCTGCCGGTGGGCCTCCAGGGCGTCCTCCCGGCTCTTGAACCGGGCCTCGTCCTCGGCGACCTTGGCCTGGTAGCGCTCCGCCAGGGTCGCCTCCTCGCGCGCCAGGGCCTCGCGGCTGTGCTTGAGCAGCTCCTCCTCGTACTTCTCGAAGCGGCGCCGTAACTCCATCTCCTTGGCCTTGACCTGGTCGTCGAGAAGCCTCTGCTGGCCCTCCAGGTCGCGCTCCTTGGAGCGGATGAGGTCGGACTGGATCTTGAGGCGCTCCAGGAGCGACTGCTTGGTCTCCTCCAGGGCCTTCTCCTGGTGTCTCAGGAGGGACTGCATCTCGCGCTCGCCCTCGGCGCGGGTGGTCTTGACCGCGTCGATGAGATCGCGGCGATGCTGGCCGATCTGGGCCTCCTTCTCGGCCAGCTCGCGCTTCAGGGCGTCGATCTGGAGCTGGAGCTGGCTGCGCTCCTCCTGGACGCGGGCGTCCTCCTCGCGGCGCACCTCCAGGCGCAACTCCTCGCGCATCTTGAGCTCCCGCTGGCCCTGGTCCTGGACCGCGGCCTCCCAGGCGTGGATGGTCTCCTGCCAGCGCTTGACCGCCTCGTCCTTGCGGGAGACCTCCTCGGAGAGCTTCTGGACGTCCTGGCTGGACTGCTCCTTCTCGGCGCGCAGGGCGGAGAACTCCGCGTCCATCTTGCGGATGCGCTCCAGGGCCCAGCGCAGGGCCAGGCGGGCGGTCTCCAGGTCGTTGACCGCCGCGGCGTCGAAGTAATCCTTGTCCTTGTCCATGAAGGCCCCAGAATGATGCCACGGCGATGTTACAGTTTCAAGTCGGGCTTGGTTGCTTGGGGAGCTCTTTATATGGAAAAATGTGATGCGTCGATTCCTCCCTAGGACCATGGAAAACCAGACTCAGCAGAACGGCCTCCTGGCCAGCGTGGCCTCCGCCGCCCATACTCTGCTCACCTCGGCCAATGTCGACCAGGCCGTCATGCGCGCCGCCGACTCCGTGGGCCGGGCCCTGGACGTGGACCGCATCTGCGTCTTCGAGAGGCATCCGCACCCCCAGACCGAGGAGGCGCTGGTCAGCCGCAGCCACGAGTGGCGCCGGGACCCGTCCCTCTGCGTGCCCGCCCCGGTCCGCGACATCTCCCTGCAGGGCAACCTGCCGCGCTGGCACGAGCTCCTCTCCGCCGGGCGCGTCCTGGAGGGCCTGGTGCGGGAACTGCCGCCGCCCGAGAAGGCTTTCCTGGAGCCCTTGTCCACCAAGTCCGTCCTGGTCGTCCCCATCATCATCCAGGAGCGCTGGGCGGGCTTCCTCTGCTTCCACGACTGCCGCCGCGAGCGGGCCTGGGCCGAGGATGAGAAATCCATCCTGCGCACCTTGGCGGCCTGCGTGGGCGGGACCCTGTCGCGCCGCCAGGCCGACCTGGCCACCCGGGCCTCCGTGCGCAAGTACCGCAGCCTTTTCGAGACCAGCCGCGACGGCATCGTCATCGCCGACATGGAGGGCCGCATCGAGGACGCCAACCGGGCCTTCCTGGAGATGACGGGCTATGGCTTCGAGGAGCTCGCGGGGCGGACCTACCAGCAACTGACCCCGGTGCGCTGGGCCAAGCTCGACGGCGACGTGCTCGCCGAGCAGGTGCTCAAGCGCGGCTACTGCGACGAGTATGAGAAGGAGTACATCCGGCGCGACGGGGCGGTCAACCCGGTCTCGGTGCGCATCTGGCTGGTCCGCGACGAGCAGGGCCGTCCGTCCCGGATGTGGCGCATCGTGCGCGACATCTCGGAGCGCCGCCGGATGGAGGAGTCCCTGCGCGCCAGCGAGCGCCAGCTGCGCACGCTGGTCGACAAGCTCCCGGTGGGCGTGTGGCTGACCGACGCGCAGGGCAAGATCGTGCTCTGCAACCCGACCGGTGAGGGCATCTGGGGCGGGGTGCGCTTCTCGGGCATCGAGCAGTACGGCCAGTACCCGGGCTGGTGGCACGGCACGGGGAAGCGCATCCAGCCGCACGAATGGGCGCCGGTGCGGGCCCTCTCGCGCGGCGAGACCTACGTCAACGAGATCATCGACATCGAGACCTCGGACGGCCGGCGCAAGACCGTCTCCCATTCCGCCATCCCGGTGCGCGACGACGCCGGCGGCATCACCGGCATCGTGGTCATCAACGAGGACATCACCGAGCGCAAACGCGCCGAATCGCGGCTGCGCGAGAGCGAGGAGCGCCACCGGCGCATCACCCAGGCCCTCTCCGACTACGTCTACACCGTCGAAGTCCGGGACGGCCGGGCGGTGTCCACGGAGCACGGCGCGGCCTGCGAGGCGGTCACAGGCTACACCCGCGACGACCTCGCCGCCAACCCCTACCTCTGGCTGCGCATGGTGGTGGAGGCGGACAAGGCCGCGGTCGTGGAGCAGGGCCGGCGCCTGCTGGCCGGCGAGAAGCCGGGGCCCCTGGAGCACCGCATCGTGCGCAAGGACGGCCAGACCCGCTGGGTGCGCAACACCACGGTCCCCCATTGCGATTCGGAGGGCAAGCTCCTCTCCTACGACGGGGTCATCCAGGACATCACGGACCGCAAGGACGCCGAGGACGCCCTGCGCCTGTCCCAGTTCGCCATGGACCACTGCGCCATACCCGTCTTCTGTATCGGCCCCTCGGGGCGCTTCCTCTACGCCAACGAGGCCGCGGCGCAGTCCTTGGGCTACCCTCGCGAGCAGCTCCTCTACCTGGGCGAGGCCGACGTCAATCCGGACCTGGCGGTAGACCGCTGGCCGCCGCACTGGGCCCAGCTCAAGCGCGAGAAGCTCCTGCGCTGGGAGGGGCGCCACCGCAGGAAGGACGGGCGGATCTTCCCGGTCGAGATCACGGCCAACTACATGGAGTTCGGCGGGCGCGAGTACGACTTCGCCTTCGTGCGCGACATCGGCGAGCAGCGGCAGGCCCAGGAGAAGGCGCGGGAGTCCCAGGAAATGCTCCGGCTGGTGCTCGACCACATCCCGCAGAGGGTGTTCTGGAAAGGGCGCGACTTCCGCTACCTCGGCTGCAACCGGAACTTCCTGCAGGACGCCGGCCTCCAGGACGCCTGCGAGATCTTGGGCAAGGAGGACTCCGAGCTGTCCTGGAAGGAGAAGGCCGCCGCCTACCGCGCCGACGACCAGGCCGTCATGGACCAGGACCGGCCCAAGCTGGACTGCGAGGAGCGCCAGCCCAACCCGGGCCACGATCCGCGCTGGATCCGGCTGAGCAGGCTGCCCCTGCACGACAAGGACGCCCAGGTCATCGGCGTACTGGGCACCTACGAGGACGTGACCGAGCAGCGTCGGGCCGAGGAGGCCCTGCGCGAGTCGGAGACCAAGTACCGCATCGTGGCGGACAACACCCACGATTGGGAGTTCTGGCTCTCGCCCGCGGGGGAGTTCCTCTACGTTTCGCCTTCATGCCAGCGCATCACCGGCCACGCCCCCAAGGATTTCCTGGCGGATGCCGGGCTGCGCCTGCGCCTCGTGCACCCCGAGGACCGGGCCCGGTTCGAGAGCCATGTGCAAGACGAGGTTCAGCACCGGCTCCCGGGCTCGATCGAGTTCCGCATCGTCCGGCCGGACGGCGAGCCGCGCTGGATCAGCCATGTCTGCCAGCCCGTGTCCGACCCCACGGGGCGCTTCCTGGGCACGCGCAGCAGCAACCGCGACATCACCGAGCGCAAGGCCGCCGAGGAGTCTCTGCGCTTCAGCCAGTTCGCCCTGGACCGCTGCTCGCTGCCGGCCTATTGGGCCGACGCCCAGGGGCGGTTCCAGTACGTCAACGACGCGGCCTGCCGGGCCGCGGGCTACGCGCGCGAGGAACTGTTGGCCCTCTCGGCCTGGGACCTGGACACGGGCTTGCCGCGCGGGTCGTGGCCGGAGTTCTGGGCCCAGCTGCGCGGCCAGCGCAGCCTGCTGCGGGAGACCGTCGTGCGCGCCAAGGACGGCCGCCTGTTCCCGGTGGAGGTCGCCTGCAGCTACCTGGAGCACGGCGGGCGGGAGCGCTGCTTCGCCTTCGTGCAGGACATCACCGAGCGCAGGCTCTCGGAGGAGCGGCAGGGCAGCTGATCAGCCTTTCGGGGCCGTGACCCGGGCCACGGCTTGGCGGATCTCGTTGGGGTCGAAAGGCTTCTCGAAGAAGGCCGCTACCGCAGGCACTCCGTCGAACGGGATGCGCATGCCGCCCTTGGCGGTGACCACGAGGATGGGCAAGGACGACGTGCGCGGGCAGTTGCGCATGGCGATGGCCGCGGTGTAGCCGTCCATGACGGGCATCATCACGTCCAGGACCACCACGTCGGGCAGGTCCGCGGCCTCGTCGACGGGGTCCACGCCCAGCAGGCGCAGGGCCTCGCTCCCGTTCTTGGCCGTGCTGACCGTGTGTCCGGATTTCTCCAGGACGAAGCTCATCAGGATCGCGATGGGGTCTTCGTCGTCGACGATGAGAACCTTGGCCACGGGCAATATTTATATCATATTCATCCATGGCTGGCGAAAGCGGGGCGTCCGGATTGGCGCAGGAGGTGCGCGGCTTCCTGGCCGGGCTGCGCCTGGCGCTGCCGGAGGTCTATCGCGAAGCCCCGCCCCGCCCGGCCCCGGCCCGCAGGCGCCCCGCGGACCCGGTCCGCGAGCTCTTCGAGTCGCGCGTGCGGCATTGGAGCGCGGCCATGGGCGTGGCGCCCAAGCGGGTCTTCCTCAAGAACCAGCGCACGCTCTGGGGCAGCTGCTCCACGCGCGGCAACCTCAACTTCAACCGTGTCCTGGCCGAGGCCCCGGCCGAGATCGTGGACTACGTGGTCATCCACGAGCTGGCCCACCTCAAGGAGA
>JAQUNT010000197.1 GCA_028717525.1 Elusimicrobiota bacterium | reverse complement strand
GGCACCGTGCGCGAGATGACTGCCATCCTGCGGGTCCTAAGCGCCCTGCCCCGCCCCTCCGCCGCCGCGACCGCGGCCGGGGCCGAGGTCTTCCTGCGCGGCCTGGCCCGGCGCGGCCTCGTGGGCTTCCACGACGCGGCCCTCTTCCCGGACACGGCCCGGGCCTACCGTGAGCTCGACCGCCGGGGCGAGCTGGACCTGGACGTGGGCGGCTCCTGGCTCTGCGACCCGCGCCAGGGGTCCGGCCAGGTCGAGCGCCTGCGCCGCCTGCGCGATTCCCACTTCGGGGAGCGCTTCCGCCCGCGCTCGGCCAAGATCTTCCTCGACGGCGTGGTCGAGGCGCACACGGCCTTCCTCCTGGAGCCCTACGCGGATCTCCCGGGCGAGCGGGGCCGGCCGCTGTGGGAGCCGTCCCGCTTCTTCGCCGTGGTCCGCGCCCTGGACCGGGCCGGCTTCCAGGTGCAGGTCCACGCCATCGGCGACGGCGCGGTGCGCCTGGCCCTGGACGCTTTCGCGCGCGCCACCGAGGCCAACGGCGCCCGGGACAGCCGCCACCTCATCGCGCACGTGGAGCTGGTCTCGGACGAGGACCTGCCCAGGTTCCGCCGCCTGGGAGTCCTGGCCGTGCTGCAGCCGCAGTGGTTCTACCGGGACGCGCACTCCGACAAGCTCCTCGACCTTCATCTGGGGCCGCGCCGCGCCCGCCGGCGCTTCCGCATGCGCGGCCTGCTGCGCGCCGGAGCCGCGGTGGCCTGCGGCAGCGACTGGCCGGTGGGCGGGGACTTCATCTCCCTCGACCCGCTCGACTCCATCCGCATCGGCCTGGCCCGGCGCGCCCTCGACGCGGCCCCCGCGGACCCGGCCTACATGCCCGAGGAGCGCGTGGCCCTGCGCGACCTGCTCGACGGCTACTCCCGGATCGGGGCCTTCGCGGCCTTCCGGGAGGGCGAGACCGGATCCCTTGAGCCCGGCAAGCTGGCGGACCTGACCGTGCTGGACCGGGACATCTGCGCGGAGCCCGACTGCGCCGAGGTGTTGGCCACGTTCCGCGCTGGACGGCCGGTTTTCAAAAAGCAGGTGGGGTCAGACCCTCACAGAGTTCACAGACCGCGGTAGCTATCGCCGCAGCCTCTGGGCGACCTCGGCGACCTGGCGCCCGTGCGCCCTCGCCTCGGCCCCTGCCTGCGTCGACGCGGACCCGGGGTCGGCAGTGCTGGAATACGGCCAGCCGACCACGAGCAAGCCCCGGCTCAGGAGCATGGGGAAGAGGGGCAGGATCGCCGGGTCCCCCCAGCCTCCGGAGTTCGTGAAGACGCTCACGAGTCTTCCCACGACCTCCCCCTGGCGCCCATGGCCGCTCATCTGACGGAGGAAATCCTGGATCTGGACCGCCATGTTGCCGTAGCGCGTGGGGATGCCGAGGATGACCGCGTCGAAACCCTGCAGTTCGGCGAACGACACGGCAGGCGCGGCTGCGGTCCGGTCCGGGGCGTCCTCCTCCAGCGGGTCCGCGACCCGCTTGACGACGACCTCGACCCCCTCTACCGAACGCGCCCCTTCCGCCGCCGCGTCGGCCATGGCCGCCACCAAGGCGTTGGCCTCGGCCGCTTGCTTGCCGTACATGCTGCCGTAGAGCACGAGCAATCGCGTGGTCATCGGATTGCAGCCCCCTGAGGGCGGCCTAGCCGCCCCCGGTCAGGAAGTCCGTCACCTGCCTGAGCCAGTTCAAGGGCGTAGGCACGACCAGGTACTCCGGGTGCTCGGCCGTGCCCGTGATGCGGACGACGACCAGGATGCCCAGGTTGCCCACCACCCGGGCCGCGTATTTCTTGATGTCCAGCGAGGGCAGCAGGATCCTGCGGTTGATGCGCGTGTTGACCGTGATGTCCAGCGGCCCGCGCGGGTCCGCCTTGCCCGATAGGCTCAGCGCCATCTGGTCGCTGCGCAGGTCCACGGCGTCGGAGGAGACCACCCCGCGGGCGAAGCGCAGGGCGCCCTCGGCCTCGGAGAACACGGTGTTGTTGTGCTCCTTGCCGAAGAGGATGTCGCCCAGCGGGCCCAGCAGAGGGAACTGCAGCAGGCGCCCGTTGCGCAGGTTCAGCTCCGCCTCTCCGCTGAGGTCCCAGAGGTCGCCCAGCGGCCCGCGCACGCGGCCGTCCGCGCTCAGGCGCCCGCTGAGCCGCTTGGACCGCAGGGCGGGCAGGTCCTGGAGGCAGGCCAGGTCGAGGTCCCGGACCGAGAAGGTCGTGTCATGGACTGCCTGCGCGCCGGAGAAGTCCAGGTCCGCGGCCCCGGAGAAGGTGCCGACGTAGGCCGAGGCGGAGACGGCGGAGAGCCGCAGCCGCCTCTGGCCCTGCTCCAGACCGAAGGCCAGGTGCTCCGCGCGCAGGCCCCAGGCCGAGAGGTGTTCGGCCTCGAAGCGCAGGGAGGAGCGCCAATCCACCGGGGAATCCAGGGGCCCGGAGACGGAGCCCTGGAGGCCGAAGCTCCCTCCCAGCCCCGCGGGCCGGACCGGCTCCAGCAGGTCCGGGGCCAGGAGGAAGTTCAGGTCGGTCCAGGAGGTCTCGATCTTGCCGCTCAAGTCGAAGGCCGGGGCGGCCGCCCACCCCGAAAGGTCGAGCTTGGTCGAGGGGCTTTCGCCGCGCAGCCGGCTGATGAGGAAGCGGCCGTTCTTCATCCGCCCGACCAAGCCGAAGCGCGCGCGCGGCGAATCCGAAGCCAAAGAGGCCTCGATCTGAGGCTCCCGGAAGCCCTGTACTCTGCCGCTGGTCCGGCAAGCCCGCCCCCGGTAGGCGAAGGCGACCCCGTCCCAGCGCGCCGAGTCCGCGGAGAATTCCACCTTGCCGCGCAGGCCCTGGAGCGGAGCGGCCAGCCAGCGGCCCTGCAGCTCGTCATCCCCGTTGAGGACCATGCCGCCGTGCAGGCTCGCCAGCAGGGCCGGGGCCTTGCCGTGCAGGTGCATCAAGAACGCGCCGGCCCCCCGGACGCGCAGGTCGGCGGCGGCCGGGGGCGCGGCCCGCAGCAGGTGCGCCAGCTCGACATGCTCGTTGGCGGCCTGGATGTCGTAGACCGGGTCAGACCAGCCGCGCAGGCTTGCGCGCAGGCGCAGGGGTATGCCCAGCAAGGTCAGCTTCAGGTCCGGGGCCGAGACGCCGTCCTGCGTGAGCACGATCTCTCCCGCGATGGAGTCCGCGGCCAGGGGCGGCTGGGCCACGTCGAGCCGGGCGCGGCGCAGCCGGATCCGGGTCGCGTGCGTGGTCGGCTCCTCCGACAGGGGCGCGGTGATGAGGGAGCGCACCTCGGCCTCGCCTTGAAAATCGTAGCCGGAGCCCCGGGCGGAGAGGCCCGCGATCTCGGCCTGCAAGCTGGTGCGGAACCTCCCGTCGGCCACCCGGAAGGAGGCGAAGACCGGCCCGATGCGGCGGGCCGAGAGGGGCAGGGGCTGCAGGCGCGCCAACAGGGCCGCGGCCGCCACGGGCAGCTCGTCCATGCGCGCGGCCGCGCGCAGGCGGCCCTGGGGGTCGAGCCTCCCGGCCGCGGTGAAGGGAGCCTGGGCCTCGCCGCTGCCCAAGAGGCCCGCGGCCTCGAGGATGAAGTCCCCCCCCTCGGCCGCGCGGGCGCGCGCGCGCAGCCCAGAGGCCACGAACTCGCCCGCCCCTTCCACGTCCAGGCGCACCGTGGCGCCGCTGGCCTCCAGGCGCAGCAGGCCGGGCCCGGAGCCGGGCGCGGCCGCGGCGTCCGAAGACAGGCCGGGCAGGTTGAAGCCGCCGGCATCGCGGTAGCGCAGGCGCAGTTCCGGCTGGTGCAGGCGCAGGGCCGAGATGACGACCTGCCCGCGGCGCAGCAGGGCCGGCCAGCTGACGGAGAGGCTGAGCCTGGGCACCAAGAGCAGGGGCGTGGAGCCGTCGGAGTCGTAAATCACGGCATCGCGCATCCAGACGCCCCGGAAGGGGGTGTAGTGGATGCGGCCGATGCTGGCCCGGCAGTGCAGGGCCGCCTCCACGCCGGCCTCGACGCGGCCTTTCAACTGGGCCGGCACGAAGACGCGGTCCAGGTAGACGGTGACACCCAACGCCAGCACGGCCGCGGCGGCCAGCCGCCAAAGCCAGGGCCGGCGCGTCCGTTCCGTGGTCATGGGGTCACCGCAGCCGCTATGATACATCCCTGAAGACCGCCCAGCAAGCGGACCTGGCGCCGCGGGCCTCTCCTGTGGCGGTTCCGGAGCCGCTTGTGCTAGAATCCCGGGGCCGCCTGATCCCATCTCCCAGGAGGAGCCAGATGAGACGAACCCTCGCGCTGGTCTTCGCTTCCGTCATGCTCGCCGCCGCCGCGGCCGCCGCCCCCGCAGCCAAACCCGCGAAGAAGTCTTTGCACAAGCAGCTTGACAAGAACGGCAACGGCGTGGTCAGCGCGGCCGAGGCCAAGTCCGGCGCGAAGGAGCGCTTCAAGTCCCTCGACAAGGACAAGGACGGCAAGCTCAGCGCCGACGAACTGGTCGCGGGCCACATGGAATGGTTCAACCAGCAGGACTCCAACAGCGACGGCACCGTGGCTTTGGCGGAGAGCATCGACTTCATGTGCGGCCCGGCGCCGGACAAGAAGGGCGCGGGCTCGGCGCACACGGAGTGCGTCATGGTCCACACCGCAGTCTACAAGGCGGCCGACGAGAACGGGGACGGCAAGCTCACCAAGGAGGAGTACGAGAAGTACTCACGCCAGCAGCACGCCAAGGTGGACAAGAACCAGGACGGGCTCATCATCGTGCAGGAGTCCTTCGCAATCCTCATGCCCACCTACAGCAAGCCGGGCAAGGAAGTGACGAAGGACTAGGTCCCGGGCGCGCTCAACTGGCGGTGCGGCAGGCGATGTAGGTCCGCTGGCCCTTGCGGACCTCGACGCCCGCGAACACGCGGCTGCCGGCCGCCCCCCCGCCGGCGTCGATGAAGCGCACGGTCAGGTCGTGCCGGCCGGGGGGCAGGCGCAGGCGGGCCATGCGGATCTGGGCGGGCAAGGTGCTCCAACCGCGGGTGTCCGCGGTCTCGGTGGCCGCGGCCAGGGCGCTGGTGGCCGCGCCCACGATCAGGCCGGCGAGGTCTCCGCCCTGCTTCTGGGCCTCCATCTGGGCCTGCCGGGTCAGGATGAACTTGATGGCGGCCCGGGCGATGGCCCGGGTCCGGATCACGGCCATGCGGTCCTTGAGGTCCCCGGTCGCGATGGCGGAGATGTCCTCCATGAGCTGCGTCCGGGCCGAGGCCTCGCCCGAGCTCAGCTCGGAGCCGGAGATGGTGAAGGGGTCCTGCACGTAGTCCGGATAGGAGACCACGATGCTGTTGCCGGTCACGCCGGCCACCAGG
>JAQUNT010000196.1 GCA_028717525.1 Elusimicrobiota bacterium | reverse complement strand
GCCGAGGGCATGTGGCCGGGGTCGAGGACCACGGTGAGGCCCTTGAGCGGCGAGGCCGGAGCCGCGGCCAAGGCCGGGGCGCGGCGCAGGTCGAGCTTCAGCGCCGTGCCCTCGTAGGAGGCCTGCCAGCCCCAGAGGGTCATGGCCGGGTCGAGGCGGATGAGCACGGCGACCACGCCGGTGGACTCCTGCTTCCAGCGCACCTCCCGGACGAAGCGGTCCGCAGAGTCGTAGACGATCCAGTTGGTGTGCCCCACGCAGTTGTACAAGCGCAGGACCACGGTGGAGGCGTCCTCGCCCTGGTCCACCGTGTAGACGACGCGCTCGCTGAGCGCCACGCGCACCGAGGCTCCGCGCTCCGCGGCGTCGATATGGACGGCGTCGGAGACGGCGCGCGGCGCCGAGGCTCCGGCCGGCAGGAGGTCCACGTCCTTGGCGTCGATCCAGCCCTCCAGGCCCGGGCTCAGGCTCACCCGAAGCTCCGCGCCCTGGCGGCCGGTCGCGGTCAGCTTCGTGCCGGGGAGCGGGAAGGCCATGTAGCCGGCTCCCGGCCCGGTGCGCAGGACCCCGCTGTTCTTGACGACCGCGACGGCCGGCGGTCCCGCGTTCACGGAGGCCCGGCCGCGGCTGAAGGCCCGCGCCGAGGACCAGCCGTCCTTGAGCCGGCATTCGACCGCGGACGGGCCGGAGTCGGGGCCGGGGGCAGCCGCCTGCAGGCCCTCGTAGGCGCCGGGAGCGGCCTCGCGCAGGTCCTGCCAGGGCCTTTCGCCCAGGCGGCAGCGCGCCTCATGGCCCGGGCTGGCCCGCATGCGGAAGGTCAGCCAGTCGCCCGGGCGCAGGCCCACCTCCGTCCTGGGCCAGAGCGAATCGGGGTCCACGGCCAGGGGCTTGGGCGGCAGCGGCGGCGGGGGGGCGTTGACCACGATGCTGCGCAAGAAGGTCGTGGCGCCGCCGGGCAGGTTCAAGGTGCAGCGGAAGGTGAAGGTCCCGGTGCTGACCGGCAGCCAGGCCAGGAACGCCCCGTTGGGATGCACGGTCACGCTGCTGCCGTTGATGAAGAAGGGGGCGCTGGGGTCCGACACCGAGCCCAGGATGAACTCGCCTTCGGCCGCGGGCATGATCAAGCCTTCCGGAGGGGACACCACCACGATGGGAGCGGCGGGGCGCTCCGGGTAGAGGGTCGCGCCTGCGGGCGATGGGGCGCAGCGGGCCGCGGGCGCCAGGAGGCAGAGGGCCAGGACGAGCCGGGTCACGCGGCTATTCTACTATTATAAGTACGAGCCGAAGAAGATGCGCCGCAGGCGGGGGCGGGGGAAGGTGATGTCCTTGACCAGCCGCCCGGATTCGAGCCGCGCCAGGGGCGTGCCGAAGCGCTCGGCGAAGGTGCAGCGCAGGACCCGGCCGGCCGTCCAGCGGGCTTCGATGAGTCCGTCTCCGCCCGTGTAGATCAGCACGTGCGTGATTCTCCGGGAGCCGGCTCCTGCGGTCATGAAGACGAGGTCTCCGGGACGAAGGCGGCGGCGGGACACGGCCCGGCTGCGCAGGCGCTGCTCGTTGGCGTTGTGAGGCAGGTCGAGCCCGCAGACCCGGTAGGCCAGGCAGGCGAGGCCCGAGCAGTCCACCCCGATGGACGGCTCCTCCTGCACCCCCGAGCGGCCGCCCCAGTAGTAGCGGGTGCCCAGGAAGAGCTCCGCGGTCTGCAGGATCAGCGTCCGGCGCTCCGGCCCCGGGCGCGTTTCGGCCGCCGCCAGTGCGTCGCGCGCCACCTCGGCCGCGCTGCCGTCGAGGAGTTGCACCCGCGTGGCGACCTCGGCCTCGCCGAGGCGCCGCAGGCGCGTGCCCACGGACAAGGTGAGCAGGCCGCTGCCGGTCTTCAGGATGGCCTGACGCGTGCGCACCACGGCGTCCGCTCCGGCCGGCGCGGCGGCGGTCAGGTCCGCGGCCTTCATCCAGCCCGTGCAGCCGTGCCAGCGGCCTTTGCGGCCGGGATGGGCCGGTTCGTCGGCCTGGACCTTGAGCCAGTCACCGTCTGCCGCCAGCACGGAGACCCGCTCCCCGTAGATGAGCTGGGAATGATGGTCCAGGGCCAGCAGGTCCGGCCGGCGCCGGGGCGGGGGCGCCTCCCAGAGGTCGGCCGCCGGGACGCACACGGTGAGGCCGCGCCGGCGGACCCGGGGGCTGAGGAGGTAGCTGAGGCCCCGCTTGTTGACGCGCCAGGCGCGGTGGAACTGGCGGCGGCCGTAGACCCGGGCGGTGTCGCGCGCCGTGCGGCCGGCGGGATCCATGACGATGACGTCTCCGCCGCGGGTGAAGCCCGTCACCACCAGGAGATGTCCCTTGGTCCTGGGTATGGGGGCCCCGGGCAGTTCCCCGGGCCCGAAGGTCAGGCTGACCACCACGGGCCTGCCGGAGGCGACCTCCGCGGCCAGTTCGTCGAGGCCGTCCAGACGCGCCACGTGGGCGTCGCAGCCCAGGGCGCCGGCCGCGGCCGCGTTGCAGGTCCAGTTGCCGAAGTCCCCGGTGGTCCGGTCGCGCACCCGCTCGGCCATGTCCAGCGTGTCGCGGCGGACTCCCCAGTACTCCAGGACCGCGGCCAAGGAGGTCGGGCTGCAGATGTCGCGCCGGTAGGCCTCGGGCTCGACCGCCTGGGAGCGGCCCCTGACCTTGAGCCTGCGCACCCAAGGGCCCGGGCGGAAGGGCGGCGGCTCCTCCGGCGCCCCGGGCGCGCAGACGGTCACCGCGGCCTGGCGCAGCACCGGGGCCCGCCCCGGCGCGGCCAGGAGCCTGATCCGGCAGCGCACAGCCGAGGCCGGCGCCTTGAGCTTGAGCGTATCGGCCGCCACCAGGCCGCAGGCGTCCTCCTGCGGCCCGGGAGAGCGCAGTTCCAGGCGCCGGGCGGGCAGCCCCAGGGCCGCGCCCAAGGAGTACCAAGCGGACCAGGAGTCCTCCTGCCGCGCCTGGACCTCGAAGACGAGGCGGCAGCCCGGGGGCAGGTCCGCGTTCCAGGAGCCGACCACGTCGTCGAACGGCGCGGGAGCCTCCAGCACGGGCGACTCGATGGAGGCGTCGGCCCGCCGGCAGCGGAACAGGCCTTGCGCGAAGGGCAGGCCCTCGCAACCTTCGGCGCGGCAGCCGGCGGCGTCCGCCGGAGTGCGCAGGACCCAGGTATGGTTCAAGGCGGTCTACCGGACCAGCTTGCGGCCGGGCTTGCGCGGGGGCTCGTCGGCCGGCCGGGGCGTCAGAGGCGGGTTCTTGCGGAAGCGGGGCGCCAGCTCGGCGTTGGTCTTGGCCCATTCCGGCTCCGCTTCCACGCTGGTCGCGATGGCCCCGATGGGGCACTCCGGAACGCAGACATCGCAGTCGATGCAGGCCTCCGGATCGATGACCATGAACGGCTCGCCGCGCAAGGTCCCCGGGTGGATGGCGTCGACCGGGCAGACTCCGGCGCAGCGGGCGTAGGTCTCGCCCAGGCATATCCCAGTGATGACATGCGCCATGGAAGTCTCTAGAGATTACTTCTTTGCCCGATTGGCGTCAACCATCCCCCAGGCTCGATAAAAAATCAATAAAAATATGGGGAACCTCTTGACAGCCGGGATTTAGAGCCTTAAACTACTACTACCACGAAGGGGACCGGGGGATTTATATGAAGAGATTGATGGCTGTCGCGTTCTTCGCCATGCTGATGGGGGCCATAAGCTGCTCCAGCGACCCGTGCGCCCAGTCCGGCGGCTGCGGGATGGGCGGTTCCTCGAGCAACACGAACTGCAATACGAACACGTCGACCGGGCTCAACTGCGCCTCCGGCTACCACCAAGTGGGGACCGGCTCCAGCGCGTACTGCGTCAAGAACCAGTAGCCGGACGCCTGCGGGCCGGCAGCATGGGGGCCGCCGTTCTGCCCTGAGACCCCCTCCCTCGAGCGGGGGGGGGTCTTTCTTGCGCCTCAGCGGCCCTTGCCGGGAGCCGCGCCCTGCTGCTGCATGGCCTTCTGGACGTCAGGGTTCTGCATCGCGCCCTGCAGGGTCGGGTTGCTTTCCATGATACTGCCCATGACCTGCTTCTCGTCGACCTTGCCGCCGCCCAGTATCCCCATGGTCAGGGCCGGAGGAATGCCTAAGGCTTGGACCACATTGGTGACCACGGTCTTGACCGCGTTGTCCTCCTGGACCAGCTTCATGGCGGAGGAGGTCACGTCGGCGGGCGCCTTGATGATGCCTTCCTTGACGAAGGACTGCAGGCCCGGGTCGCCGGCGTACTTGACCATCAGCTTGCCGAAGTTCTTGGAGCGGGACGTGCCGCGCAGGAAAGCGACCGGATCGTGGTCGCGCATGTAGTTGTCGTTGAGCTGCTTGAGGTCTTCGTACTTCATCCAGTCCCGCCCGTATTGCGCGAGGTTCGGGTAGCGCTTGGTGTAGGAGACGGCCATGGCCTTGACCTGCCCCTCCACCTTGCGGCAGGCCTCGGTGAAGCTGTCGGCGGCCTTCTGGGCTACGGCCTTGGCCGTGCTGCTGGCTACGGTCCCGAAGTTCATCTTGGCCAAGTCCTCGGCTTTGAACATGGTCCGGTCGGTCTGCGCGGCGGCCGAGGGCGGCTGCGCAGACGAACTGTCGGCGGGGCGGGACTCCTGGGTCTTGGCGATGTCGAAGCCCGAGGTGTCCGCCGCGGGCTTCTCCTTCTGCGAGAACTGGTAGATCATCACGCCCAGGGCCGAACCGGCGACAGCCAGCACCGCCAGCACGGCTATGCCCTTACTGCTGCGACGGGGAGCCTCTTGGTCCATATTGTGATTATTGCAGGTGGGAAATGGATAGTCAAGGGTTCGCATCGCGCGTTGGCAAGGCCGCGCGGCAATTTGCTATTTTTTGTCTATGAACTCCACCACCGCTCTGCGCCGGACCCCGCTCTACGAGACCCACAAGAAGTACGGCGGCCGAATCGTCGATTTCCACGGCTGGGAGCTCCCCGTCCAATACGAAGGCATACTAAAGGAACACCAGACCGTGCGCGGCGCCGCGGGCCTTTTCGACGTCTCGCACATGGGCCAGATCTGGTGCCGCGGGCCTCAGGCCCTGGAGTTCCTCCAGAAGACCAACACCAACGACGTCTCCCGCATCCAGCTCGGCCAGGCCATCTACTCCCACCTGCCCAACCCCGACGGCGGCATCGTGGACGACCTCATCATCTCCAACCTCGGCAAGGACAAGTACTTCCTGGTGGTCAACGCCGCCACTTTGGAGAACGACTTCGCCTGGCTGCAGAAGCAGGCCCAGGGCTTCCAAGTCGAGCTCAAGAACGTCAGCGACGACTACGGCATGATCGCGGTGCAGGGCCCCAAGGCCCTGGAGCTCGTGGCCA
>JAQUNT010000195.1 GCA_028717525.1 Elusimicrobiota bacterium | reverse complement strand
CGGCGAGCACCGCGCGCAGGTGGTCCGCCGTCCAGGCGCCCGAGGCGTCGTGCAGGGCCCGGAAGGCGAGCCAGCCCACGGGGTAGGCCGTCACGAGCAGCAGCAGGCCCGCGCAGACGAGGACGACGGTCCGGCCGCGGTTCATCTCCCCCCCGACTTCCCCTTGAGCGCCCGCGAGACCCGGCTGGCGAAGGCCTTGGCCTCGGCGTCGTCCAGGGCTTCGATGTCCAGCACCCAGGCTTGGGGCCAGACGGCCTGCGGCCGGCGTCCCCCGGGCGCCAGGAAGCCGGCCTTGGCCACGGCCTGGCGGCCCTCGGCCGAGATGAGCCAGTCCGCGAAGAGCCGCGCCGCCCGCGGGTGCGGGGCCCGCGAGCTGACGGCCACGGTGGTGAACTGCAGGGGCAGGCCGTCCGAGGGGAAGACGCACTCGATGGGGGCGCCGGCCCGCCGCGCCTCGGCGACCTCCACGTCGCGGTCCAGCCCTACGGCGCGCCGCCCGCCGGCCACGGCTTCCGTGAGCTGCCCGCTCTGGAAGAATAGCCGGGCGCCGTTGGCGCGCAGGCGCTCCATCCACCCGAGCCCCAGGCGGGGCTGGGCCGCCGCGAAGCGGGCCAGATAAAGGCCCGTGCCTCCCGTATCCGGATCCACCAGGGCCACCTGATCCTTCCAGCGCGGCTCGGCGAGCTCCGCGTAAGAGCGCGGCCGGCGCCCGGGCCCCACCAGTTCCGTATTGACGGCGATGCAGTGGCGCAGGATATGGAAGAAGGCATAGGACCCGCGCGGGTCCTTGGCCCAGGCCGGCAGCTCCGCCCAGTGCGGCAGGCCCCGCAGGTCCGCCAGCCAGCCGCGCCGCCGCAGGCCGGGGTAGCATTCGGTCAAGCCCGAGGAAAAGACGTCCGCCGTCCGCGCTCCACGCTCCTGGTCGGCGGTGAACCGCGCGGTAAGGGACGGACCGCCGAGCTGGACCAGCTGCACCCTCACCCCGGGATACCGCGCCCTGAACGCCTCGGCCAGGGCCGGATGCAGGGAATGGGTGCCGGCGTACCAGACCACGACCCCCTCGTCCTGGACGCCGGCGGCGTGCGACGCCCAGGCCAGCAAGAGCAGCGCGCGCAGGGCCGCGGCCATCAGCGCGGCCTCCCGAAGAGGGCCGCGGCGTTGTCCCAAGCGATGCGGCGGGCGGCCGCCTCCGGGACCTGGGCCAGCAGGGCCCGCATGTCCTCCGCCCGGACCCGCAGGCATCCGTACTCCGGCGCGCTGCGGCAGTCGGAGCCGAACAAGAGGCGGCCGGCGCGGCGGATCCAGAGCCGACGCCAATGAGGCCGGAGTCTCCCGTCCGGACCGGTCAGGGGCGGAAAAGTGCGCAGGTAGGGCACCCGGCGGGAGTAGGTGTCCCGGACCAAGGGCTGGATCTCGGCCCAGAGGTTGCCGTGCTGGCCCAGCATCCGCTCCAGCGTCGCGGCATCGCACGGACCGCCGTGCGCCCACACCACGCGCGCGCGCGGCACCGCCTGCAGCGCGCGCGCGAAGGCGGCCAGCCGCGCGCGACGGTCCACGTCGACCTCCAGGTGTACGACGACCGGCACGGCGCGCCGGGAGCAGGTCTCCAGCAGACGCAGGATGACGGGATGGTCCGGGGCGAAGTCGTAGTCGCACTTCATCTCCGGGACCCCGGAGCCGTAGCCCCGATGCTGGAGGCGTATCTCCCCGACGCCGCGGAAAACCCCCCGGTCCAAGGCCCGGCCGAGCTCGGCGAACACCTTCTCCCCGCGGGCGCCCCACCAGGACGCGGCGAAGCCCCGGAAGCGGCGCACGCCCCCGGCCCGGGACTTGTGCGCGCCGTCCTGGAGGGCGCGCTGGAACAGTCGCCCACCCGCCAGCGGCCAGATGCGGCCGGGGCAGCGCCGCGCCAGCTCCAGGGCGCGCTCCTCCCGGGCCTCGCGTACCATGACCGCCGCGGCGGCCACGCCGGCCTCCCTCAGGCGCGCCGCCACGCGGCCCAGGGGGATGAGCTTGGTGAGGTGCGCATGGCCGTCGGCGAGCCTCATGCCGGGTAGACCCTGGCGCGCCCCGGGCGGGCCGCGGCCACCACCCGCGCGCCCGGAGCCGGGGCGCGATCCGCCGGCACGTCCACGCACAGGCGCACGGCCCCTTCCAGGCAGAGCCGGACGCGCTCGCCCGCGAACTCCACCGACGCGACCACTCCCGCCCAGCCCGCGCGGGCCTCCCCGGGCCCGAGGAGCTCCAGCTCATCGGGACGCAGCAGCGCCACCACCGCCGAGCCGTCGCGCGGGCCGCCGTCGAGAGGAGACTCCAGGGCCACCCCCCCCTCCAGCTCGACCAGGCCGCCGCGGCGGACGCCGCGCAGCTCGTTGCGCGCGCCCAGGAAGCGGGCCACGATGGGGCTGCGGGCCCGCTCGTAGAGCGCCCGCGGGTCGCCCGCCTCCACGATCCGGCCCGCATCCATGACCGCGAGCCGGTCCGCCATGGCCAGAGCCTCGGCCTGATCGTGGGTGACGTAGAGCACGGTCACGCCGGTGCTCCTTTGGAGACGGCGCATGTCCGCGCGCAGGGCCTCGCGGCCGGGTGCGTCGAGGTTGGCCAGGGGCTCGTCGCAGAGCAGCAGGCCGGGCTCGTAGACCAGGGCCCGGGCCAGGGACACGCGCTGCTGCTCTCCGCCGGAGAGGGTCGCCGGCTCCCGCGCCTGGACCTCTCGCGGCAGGCGCACCAACTCGAACGCCGCCGCCACGCGCGCCCGCAGTTCCGCCTCCGGGACCCGGCGCACCCGCAGCGGGAAGGCCACGTTCTCGAACGCGGAGAGATGCGGCCAGAGGGCATAGGATTGGAAGACCAGCCCGACGCCGCGAGCCCGGGCCGCCACGAAGCGCCCGACGCCCGCGTCGCTCCAGGAGACCTCCCCGGCCCGCACGCGCCCGGCCCGGGGCTGCTCCAGGCCGGCCAGGACCTTGAGCAGGGTCGTCTTGCCCGCTCCGGAAGGCCCGAGCAGGGCGGTCAACTGGCCCGGTTCCAAGGTCAGGTCCACCTGCCGCAGGACGGGCGCGGCCCCCAGGTCCACGCAAACGCCCTCGACCACGATCCGGCAGGGCCGCATCAGAAGCGGATCCTCGCCGGGATGGTGGGGGTGTATTCGCCCTGGCGCAGCAACGCGCAGACCCGCGCCACCAGACGCCGCGTCGCGCCGGGCCGGAACGATCCTAGGGGCTGGAGCCAGGCGCGCGGGTCCCGGTCGGGCCCCGGGACCCCTCGGCGGATGGGATAGCCGTAGCCGTACCCTTCCAGGAGCCGCCGCGCGGCCGCGGACATGACCCAATCCACGAATAGGCGCGCGGCGTTGGGGTGCCGCGCGCGGGCGTTGACGGCCATGGGGATGAGCTGCACCGGGGCCGCCTCCGCGACGCGCCGGAAACGGATGCTCGGCTCCTGGCGGCGGAGGAACGCCGCCTCCAGGTCGCGATGGACGGCCACGGCCCGCCCGCCCTCCAGGACCAAGGCGGTCAGCGGCCCTCCCGCCATAGGCAGGATCAGCGGCTCCACCCGGCGCAGGCGCGCGATCCAGCGCCAGCCCAGGCCGGGGTACTCCGCGGCGTAACGGAAGAAGCGCAGCCCCATCCCGCGCGAGCTGGGATGGGTCAAGGCGACGCGCCGCCTCCAGCGCGGCTCCACGAGCTCCGCGAAGGAGCGCGGGGCCTCGCGGTCCGGCAGCAGGCGCGAGTTGTACATGATGCCGAAGCGGGAGTTGATGTAATGGTAGTAGCAGCCGTCCCGGTCCTTGGCCCAGTCCGGGATGTCGCGCCAGTGGGGCAGAGCCTCCAGGGTCGCCAGGTAGCCGCGCACCTTGTAGTCCTCCAGGCACTGGCCCGAACCCGCGCAGAGCACGTCGCAGACCTCGCGGCCCGCGTCCTTGTCCTCGTAGAAGCGCTCCGAGATGACGGGGCCGTCCAGGGCTACGATCTCCATCTCCAGACCGGGGTGGGCGCGGCGGAAGGCGGCGGCCA
This sequence comes from Elusimicrobiota bacterium, assembly GCA_028717525.1. Taxonomy (GTDB): domain Bacteria; phylum Elusimicrobiota; class Elusimicrobia; order UBA1565; family UBA9628; genus UBA9628. The sequence continues at coordinate 1,357 of JAQUNT010000195.1, read as the reverse complement.
ACAAGGGCGTGACCGGGTTGGGCCCCGTGTACCAGACCAGCCGCCCCTCGCGCCGCGCCGCCCGCAGCGTGCGCCGGCGCCAGACGCGGAAGCCTTGGTCAGCGCTGCGGGCCGCCATGGCTCTGCCTCAGCATGTGAAATCCACTTCCACGCGCGAGGGTTTGCGCGCGGCCGCCCGGGCGCCGGCGCCCAGGCGCAGTTCCAGCAGCCAGGCGCGCGCCGTCGCGGAACTTCCGGGAGCGAAGGTGAGGACGTGCCGGCCGGGGTGCTCCAGGAACCAGGCCCGGGTGCGGTTGCCGCGGCCCCAGGGCGGGATGTCCGCCTGCGCCAGCCGCCGGCAGCGAAAGCCGCCCTCCCGAATGGCCGCCAGGGACCGCGCCGGGGCGGACCAGCCCACGAGCGGGCTGTAGACGCGCCCGCGGGGCAGGAGGGCCGGACCGACCTCGCGAAGGAACCGGACGTTGAGCCGGCTCCCGTCCCGGCCTCCGTTGACCGAGTCGCGCAGCCGCGGCGGGATCCCCGGGGGGACCAGCCGGCCGGGGAACTGGGGCGCGTTGTAGATGACGGCGTCCACGCGCAGCCCGCGCCGGAGCAAGGGCCGGGTCAGATCCCCCAGGAAGAAACGGCAGCGATCCGCGACCCCGTTGAGCCGGGCGTTGCGGCGCGCGAAGCGCAGGGCGACGGGGTTGATGTCCGTGCCGTAGACCTGCCGAGCCCCCAGCTTCGCGGCGAGCAGGGCGTGCAGTCCGCTGCCCAGGCCCACGTCGCAGAAGGTCTCGCCCGGGGCCACACGCATGTGCGCCGCCGTGAACCAGGACATCAGGTTCGGGACGAACACCGACTGCTCGTGGATGTCCAAGACCAGCCGGCGGCCTTGGACTCGGCAGGTGATCCTATACATGGGGGCGGCGCAGGACGATTTTATCATAATACCCGGACTCGCCCCCTCGCCGGGCAAATGATAACATCTCTGCGGAGATGAGGATCGCCGCGCCGCTGCGCGCCGTCTCGGAGCTTGAGCCCCTGGCCCGGGCCGGGGCCGACGAGGTCTTCTGCGGAGTCATGGACCTGGGCTCCCGCCCGGACTACTTCCCCAACGGGCGGCCCCAGCCCTCCGCCAACCTCTCCTCCTTCCGAGAGCTGGAGCAGGTCGCGGCCCTCGGCCGCGCCCGCGGCGTGTCCGTGCTGTTCTGCGCCAACGCCCCGCAAGGCCGCGTCCAGACCGGCTGGCTCAAGGACGACATCCTGCGCGCCTGCGCCGCCGGGGTCTCGGGGCTCGTCCTCGCCGACCACTGCCTGCTGGAGTGGGCCGCGCGCCAAGCCCCGGGCCTGACCTTGGGGATGGGCACGCTCTGCC
>JAQUNT010000194.1 GCA_028717525.1 Elusimicrobiota bacterium | reverse complement strand
GTGCCCTTCGCTCCCGGCCAAGCCGTCCTGCCGGAGCGCAGCGCCGAGGACCTGCAGAAGGTGGCCCAGGCCCTGCTCGACCGGCCGCAGATGCTCGTGGGCGTGCGCGGCGCCGCCGGGAAGACCGACGCCTTGGCCGCGGGCCAGAGCGCCCTGCTGGCCCGCCTGCGCGGGCCCAAGCCCGGCGACGAGCCGCTGACGCCCAAGGAGGAAGCCCGGACCTTGGAACTTTACCAGGAGGCCTTCGGCGCGCCGGCCGCTTCGCCGGCCGCGGCACGCGAGGGCCTGGCCGAGAAGTGGCGGGCCACGGACGCGGAGCTGCGGACCTTGGCCCTGGCCCGCGCTGGAGCCGTGGCGGACGCCCTGCGCGCCCGCGGCATCGAGGAGGCGCGCTTCTTCAGCCTGGAGCCGGCGGTCACGCCCGAAGCGGCCGACGCCCCCTGCCAGCTCCAGCTCGACGTGCGCTGAGCTGAAGCCGGCCGGGAGCTAAGGCCAGGGCGGCTCAGCCCTTGCCCTTGCCCTTCTTCTTGCCTTTGCCCTTCTCCTGGCCCTGGCCCTTGCCCTTCCCCTTGCCGGACAGGTCCGATTTCTTCAGAGCGTGGAATTCCTTCGAGCCCGGCTTGATGCCGAGGTTGCGCGCGATCTGCCCCCAGCCCTTGTCTTTGTTGGCGGTGTACTCCTTGACCACCTCATCGACGGGCTTGTTCACGGTCTCCGCCACCTTGAGCGCCATGTAGGCGTCGGCGGGCTTATCGACCGACTTGATGACGGCCTCCACCTTGTCCTGGGCCTGGCCGAAGCGGGCGCTGAGCTTGCCCACGAACCCCGCGAAGTCGGTCTGGGCCTCGACGTTGAGGCCGCTGAGGATGGCGTCGAATCCGGTGTCGGCCTGAACCTTGACCTCCACGGCCGAGGCAAAGACGGGCGCCAAAGGCATGACGGCTGCGAACAAGGCGGCTGCTACGATCTTCATGGATACCTCCTGGGGATGACGCCATTATACAAAAGAGGCAATTTGATAGAATCCACGAATGGCCACGGACATCGATACCGCCGCGCGCATCCTGCTCTGGAGCGCCGGGATCAACCTGGCCGTGCTGATCGTCTGGTTCCTGGCTTTCGCTTTCGCCCGGGACCTGATTTTTCGGCTGCATTCGCGCTGGTTCAAGATCGACCCGGAGCGCTTCGACGAGATCCACTATCTGGGCATGGCCGCATACAAGCTGCTCATCTTGGTCTTCAACGTCGTGCCCTGGCTCGCGATACGGCTCGTGTCCCAGCCTTAGCGGCCTGCGGCCAGTATGACGGCGATGGCCGCGCCCCACAAGGTGCTGAAGTAGGGATTGGCGGTGATGGGGCAGCCTCCGCTCTTGCAGCCCACGAGCTTGTGCCAGCCGTAGCCGGCCAGCCCTCCGAATACCCCGGACAGGACCATCCTGGTCAACATGGCGTTCCCCCCTGTCTATTGGATGCGGAAACTGGGGGAAGGATTCGGCCGAGCCGAGGCGGGCTAGGCGCGACTGCGCAGGCGCCGGATGAGCGGAGCGGCTTCCTTATCGGCGACACGGGCGACCCGCTCGCCCAGGCGCTCGTAGTCGGCCAGGAACTCATCCGCGAACGGCGTCAGCTCCGCTCCTCCCTTCTCGGCTCCGCCCCGGCTTCGCACCAGAAGGGGGCGGCTTAGGCACTTCTCCAAGCGCTTGAGGATGGAGTGCGCCTTGACGTAGGACATCCCCATGTCCTGGGCGGCCCGGCGTATGGAATGGAACCGGCGGATGCGGCTCAGGAGCCAGACCAGGCCGATGCCCATGAACGGCTGGCCGCGCTCATCGACCAGGCAGACCTTGACGCGCACCTTCATCGTCTTCATGGTAGCAAAAAGCGTCCTTTTCAGAATTCCCAGGTCAGGGTCCCCTTGACGAAGCGGCCCGGGGCCAGGTCCGTGGCGCTCTCCTGGTAGCGCTGGTCGAGAGCGTTCTCCATGGCGACCGAAGCCGTGAAGCCCGCTCCGAGCCGGCGCCAGAGCTTGAAACCCAGGAGGGAATAGGGGCGCAGGCTCGCCGTGTTCTGGTCGTTGGAAAACTGCTTGCCCTTGTAGCGCCAGGACGCCGAGGTCTCGACCCAGGGCAGGCGCCAGGCCAGGGAGGCCGCGGCCTGGTGCCGGGGGACGAAGGCCAGGTCCAGGCCGCTCAACGCGGGGTTGCGCTGGAAATCCCGGATGCGGGAGCGGCTGAACGTGTAGCTCGCGGCCAGGGCCGCCGGCCCCCAGGCCCAGTCCGCCTCGGCTTCGGCGCCGTAGATGTCCACGGAGCTGATGTTCTGGTTCTGGGAGATGGGCTTGCCCGTCCCGGCGTCGACGCGGCCGGTGTCCACGCCGTAGATGAAGTCCCAGCCCCGCGAGTAGTAAAGGCTGGGTGAGAGCCTGAGTCCCGTCCGGGGCGCGTAGTCCGCGCCCAGTTCGTAGCTGTCGAGCCGCTCCGGCCCCAGGTCCGGGTTGCCCTGAAAGAGAGAAGAGCCCTTGACCAAGGTCAGGACCATGTCCTCCAGGCTGGGCTGGCGGAAGCCCCTGGAGTAGGAGGCGTAGAGGCTGAGGCTCTGCGCCAGGTTCTGCCGCGCGGAAGCCCTCCAGGTCAGGGCGTCCCAGGTCCGGGTCGGGATCGGGCCGCTCAACGCGGGGTAGCTGGGATTGCTGTAGACGCCGTCATAGAAGCGCGCCGCGTCGTAGCGCAGGCTCGCCAGGATGACGGGCCCCTGGTCCCAGGGCTTGAGGTCGTCCTGCAGATACACGGCATAGGTGTCCATCTTGCCCGCGTCGTTGAGCGTGGCGTAGGGGCTGGTCTGGCAGCGGTCGAAGCCGTTGACGCGGCCCGCCTTCAGCTCCCCGCCCAAGGTCAGCCTCTGTTGGAAGGCCAGGGGCCGGGAGACGCTGCCGGACAGGTCGTAGTCCCGCCTATCCACGGTCGTGTCGACGCGCTGGTAGTTCGTCGCGCTGGTCTGGCTCTCGCTCAGGCGCCGGTAGAGCTCCTGCTGGCGATAGGCCAGCAGGGACCAGTCCGTCTCGCCGGCCTTGCCCGCGCCGGCCAGGCGGTAGGTGTCGGAGCCGGTGCGGCGGTTGAGGCCGCCCGGAGCGCGGACGCGCACGCCCTCGCCGCGGATGTCGTCCGAGGCGGCGTACTCGAACTCCGCGCGCCCGGTCTTCCAGGCGTAGCCGGCCAGGCCCGCGCCCCCGTGCTCCTCGTAGTACCGGTTGATGTAGGAGGCGAACCGGCTGGTGCGCAGGGCCTCCGGGGTGGAGTTGTAGCCCCCGCTGTGGCCGTGGAAGCCGTAGCCGCGCAGGTAGAGGCCGGTCCCGTCCGCCGAGGCCCGGGCGGCCGCCATGCCCCTCTGGCCGTCGCTCTGATAGGAAGCGGCCTCCACGGCCGCGAAGGCCTCGGCCCGCCTGCGCGGCCGGCGCGTGATGATGTTGATGACCCCGCCCAGCGCGTCGCCTCCGTAGAGCGAGGAGCCCGGGCCCTTGAAGACCTCGACGCGCTCCACCAGCTCGATGGGAAGGCGGTTCCAGTTCACCCCGCCCGTGGCCGAAGTGTTGATGGGCACGCCGTCGAGCAGGACCAGCGTCCGGCCCTGCTGGGAGGTGGGCAGGCCGCGCAGGGACACCGCCGCGCTGAAGGAATAGGCTCCGTCCTGGCGGCTCTGGTTCGCGCCGGCCACGAAGGCCAGGGCCTCGTCGAGCTTCCCCCCGGGCAGCCTCTGCAGGTCCGCCGCGGAGAGGACGGTGACGCGCGCCGGAAGGTCCCGCGGCGGCCGATCGTAGCGCGTCGCGGTCACCACCAGCTCCGCGAGCCTGGCCGGAGCCTGCGCGCGGGCCGCGGCCGGCAGGCAGGCGAGCAGCAACGCGGCGACCCGGCTCCGGCTCGCCCTCGGGCCTGCTCCCGCCACCCCGCCTCCTCGCGGGACGCCGGGCCCGCTTCCGTTATATATTCATTTTTATATCGGCACCTGTCAAGCGCCCGGCCCGGCTCTGCGCTATAATAGGACGCCGGCGCGACGCGCCGCGGGAGCCCCATGCCAAAACAGATCGGCTTCGACAACGAGAAGTACCTCAAGGAGCAGACGGCGGCGATCCTGGAGCGGGCCGCCAAGTTCGACAACAAGCTCTACCTGGAGTTCGGGGGCAAGCTGCTCTTCGACTACCACGCCTCCCGCGTCCTGCCCGGGTTCGACCCCAACGTCAAGATGCGGCTGCTCCAGCAGCTCAAGGACCAGGCGGACATCGTGCTCTGCATCTACGCCGGCGACATCGAGCGCAAGAAGATCCGGGCTGATTTCGGCATCACCTACGACACCGACGCGATGAAGCTCATCGACGACCTGCGCGAGTGGGGGCTCGACGTCCGGGGGGTGGTGATCACGCGCTTCGAGGACCAGCCCTCCGCCAGGCTGTTCCGCAACAAGCTGGAGCGCCGCGGGGTCCGGGTCTACACCCACCGCCGCACGCAGGGCTACCCGGGCAACGTGGACCTGATCGTCAGCGACCAGGGCTACGGGGCCAACGAGTACATCGAGACGCAGAAGCCCCTGGTCGTGGTCACCGCGCCCGGGCCGGGCAGCGGGAAGCTGGCCACCTGCCTCGGCCAGCTCTACCACGAGCACGGCCAGGGCATCGCCGCGGGCTACGCCAAGTTCGAGACCTTCCCGATCTGGAGCCTTCCCCTCAAGCATCCGGTCAACGTGGCCTACGAGGCCGCGACCTTGGACCTGGCGGACTCCAACCAGATCGACCCGTTCCACCTGGAGGCCTACGGGACGACCGCGGTGAACTACAACCGGGACGTGGAGGTCTTCCCCGTGATCCGCAAGATCCTGGAGCGGATCATGGGCCGGGACGGCGTGTACAAGTCGCCCACGGACATGGGCGTCAACCGCGCCGGCTTCGGGATCACCGATGACGCCGCGGTCCGCGCCGCGGCCGGCCAGGAGGTCATCCGCCGCCACTTCCGCTGCGCCTGCGAGTACTCCATGGGCCTAGCCGAGAAAGGCGCCCTGGACCGCGCCCAACTCCTGATGGACGAGCTCAACCTCCGCCCCGAGCACATGCGGACCGTGGAGCCGGCGCGCCAGGCCTCCGAGGCGGCCCGCGCCAAGGGCAAGGGCAACGAGGGGGTGTTCTGCGGCGCGGCCATCGAACTCCATGACGGGACGATCGTCACCGGCAAGAACTCCAACATGATGCACGCCGTATCCAGCCTGGTGCTCAACGCGGTAAAGCTCCTCGCGGAGATACCGGACCGCATGCCCCTGCTGCCGCCCAACATCATCTCCTCCATCGCCCACGTCAAGAAGGAAGTCCTGCATACCAAGCAGATCAGCCTGGACCTGGAAAGATCGGAA
>JAQUNT010000193.1 GCA_028717525.1 Elusimicrobiota bacterium | reverse complement strand
CGAGCACCAGGGCCGCAAGTATCCAGAGGCATACACGGCAGAGGAGAAGCGGCTCATCGCCGAGCTCAACCGGCAGACTGACTCAGCCTTGGCCGCCGACCTAAGCTATGCTTTGGGCAGCCAAAGCCCGAAGGACAAGCCTTGCCGCTCCGGCCACACCTACTTCCACATCAACCAGCTGGGCGACGTGTACCGCTGCACCCAGGTGCCGCAGAAGCCGGAGCAGCGGTTGGGCAGGCTGGTGGAAGGCTTCAAAGCAGGAGCCGAGCCCAAGCCTTGCCCCGTGGATTTCTGTCCTTGCGGGGAATCGCGCTGGCTCGTGGAGCGGAGCTCATGAGGCTGGCCTTGGTGCAGATGCCGCCCTGTCCCAGGGATACCCCGCCTTCGGAGATGGCCCTGACCGCGGCCGTGCTGCGGCGCGAGGGCCACGAGGTGCGCGTCTTCGACATCAGCAACGAGCTCTTCCACGGGACCTTCAAGTCCCGGCCCTATTGGAAGTTCGCCTTGACCGCGCACTCCAAGGACCCGCACTCGGCCATCGCCGAAGAGGAGAGCGCGAAGCTCTCCTGCTACGCGCAAGAGATCCTGGCTGCCCAGCCCCAGGCCGTGGTGTTCAAGGCCGAGCACTCCTGCCGCGGCGCCGAGGACATGGCCCGCGAGCTCAGGGCCCTGGCTCCGGACCTGACGCTGATCGGCTCGGGCCTGGTCTCCACGGATCCCGTGTCGCTGAAGCGCTGGAAGGAGCAGCAGGACCTGCGCGACGAGCGCGGCCGCGCCATCGTGCCTTTCGACCGGCTCATCATCGGGGAGGACGACCTGGCCTTGCCCGCGGTGCTGGCCGGCAAGGGGCTCGAGCGCTTCGCGGCCCAGGGCAAGGTGGTCGACACCAGCAGGGGGCCCTGGCTGGAGGACCTGGACAGCCTGCCTCATTACGACTTCACCGACTACGACTTCAAGCGCTACTCGGACCCCAAGACCATCCGCTTCTCCGTTTCGCGGGGCTGCCCTTTCCGCTGCGCCTACTGCAGGGACTGGGTCTGGACCGGCAAGTTCCGGAGCATGAGCGTGGACCGCTGGTTCGAGGAGTACAAGGTGCAGCACGAGCGCAACGCGGGGGTCAGGCACCTGCGCTACTGCGACCGGCTCATCAACGGGGACATGAAGGCCTTGGACCGGTTCTGCGGCCGGGTGATCGAGGCCTGGAAAGAAGCTCCCATCTACTGGGGCGCGGACTTCGTGCTCAGGCCGGAGCTCGACGAGGAGTTCGTAGGAAAGCTGGCCCGCGCGGGCTGCAACAACATGGGCGTGGGCCTGGAGAGCGGCTCGGAGAAGGTGCGGGCCTTCATACACAAGGGCTTCTTCAGCAACGACCTGGCCGAGCGGGTCTTCGCCTCTTGCCGAAAGAACCGCATCCACGCCTCGGTCAACGTGATGATCGGCCTGCCGGGCGAGACGAAAGAGGACCTGCGCGAGACCGTGGACTTCATCGAGCGCAACGCCTCGAACATCTGGGAGGTGCGCCTGACGTCTCCGACCACGCAGCTTCTGCCGGGAACGCCTCTGGCCGAGCAGCCGGCCCGCTTCGGGATCAAGGGCTCGGACGCGGAGAAGTGGGAGTCGGAGGACGGAAGCAACAGCCACGAGGAGCGCGTGCGGCGCTTCGAGGAGTTCTGCCTGCGCATGCTCGACGTGCCGGGGCTGTTCCTGGCCGTGAACCGCAGGGTGATCAAGACCCGGACCGCGGTGGAGAAGCTGGCCGCGGAATGCCGGCAAGAGGCGGCGAGGAGATAAGATGCAGCAGCTTTTGCGCGCCATAGAGGCGGACCCGGTCCGGGAGCTGGCCTTGGCCGGGCGCTTTGCGGAGGCCGAGGCCAGGCTTAGCCCGCAGGCCAAGCCGCAGGACGCGGCCCGGCTCAACGAGGCCTGGGCCAGGACTCTTTACGAGGCCGGAGACTTGGCCGGGACCGCGGCGCGCGTACAGCGCTGCGTGGAGACCAAGGCCTTATCAGAAGAGAAGGAGTTCCGGGCGCGCGTGCTCTTGGCGCATCTTTTCCGCCGCCTGGGGCGCAAGGACGAAGCATTGTCCAGGCAGGAGGAGCTGGAGAAGCGTTTCAAGGACACCAAGGATGTGTACCTGCGCAACCAGATCCTCAACGAGCGCGAGATCACGGAAGGCCGCACGGAGATCAAGTCTTTCCCTAACCGTCTGACCGTGCGCCTGACCAACCAGTGCAACATCCGCTGCTCCATGTGCGTGATGCCGGACGACAAGCCTTGGTCCGTGTCAGCCAAGACCATCTCCGAGGTCAAGGCGCTGACTCCCTATCTTTCGGACCTGCAGTGGCAGGGAGGCGAGCCTTTGATCGTGGCCGGCCTGCCCGAGCTTATCGAGAGCGGGGGCCGCAACCCGCATCTGTCCCAGAACATCATCACCAACGGCTTGCTCATAGACAGAAGGTGGGCCGAGCTTCTGGTGCGCAACCGGGTGCATGTGCGCATCTCCATAGACGGGGCGGATAAGGAGATGTTCGAGAAGATCCGCTGCGGGGGCTCCTGGGAGAAGCTGATCGCGGGCATCTCCTACTTCAACGAGGAACGGGTGAGGCAGAACCAGCCTTATGTGCGCCTCGAGCTGCACATGCTGGTGATGCGGTCCAACTACAAGCAGGTGGCGGCCATGGTGGATTTCGCGCACCAGCAGCGCTTCGACATCCTGGACCTGAGCCACATCGTCATAGGCGCCAACCCTGTGGAGGAGGACATCTTCGAGCGGGGCACGAAGGAGACCTGGACCGAGCTGCAGCGCCAGCGGGCCTTGGCCGCGCAGAAGGCGGCGAGCTGCGGCCTGCGCTTCGGAGACAACCTGCCTTTCCCGCCTGCCGGGATGCTGGATGAGGCGAAGAAGCCGTCCCAGGCTCCAGCGGCCAAGGCCGAGCCGGAGCTCCCGCCGTATCACTGTCTCTCGCCTTGGAAGCTGCTCATCATCCGGGAAGGAGGCGGGCTGGTGCCGAACTGGCACTGCATACGGGACGGACGGCACATGGACATCGGCCACTGCGAGAAGCAGTCCCTCATGGAGGCCTGGAACAGCCCGACCATGCAGGAGTTCAGGAAGCGCATCCTGGACCGGACCCAGCGGGGCAAGTGCACTGACTTCTGCCTCTCCGGGGCCTTGGTGGACCATTGGCGCGACCACATCGAGTGGATATGAGGCTTGTTGGAAGGGCTTGCATATTATGGAGTTTAGGCAGTATTACCCTTTTCCAGTAACTTCACCTAAGGCTGCAATAAATTGACCCTGGACAAAGACCCTGATTGGACCCAGGCGCGATCAGCGCAATTTGGATTCACAAGATATCAAAGGCCGACGTTATACAGACCAGCTCAACCCATTAGGCGCACCATGGTTAAGGATTAGAGAAATAATGGGAAAACACCTCCGCCTAGCTTTGCAGGTTGCATTGCTGGCTTTCTCGGTAGGACAAGCTTGGGCCCAGGTGACACCCGATGAGCTAATTCGACGCAAGTCAGGAGACCGGCAACTCATCGAGATGGTGGGCAATTCCCGATATGCCGTTGCTCTCCATTATGATCGCATCGAGTTCTTCCGCCTAGGAAACAAGTTGCACTTTGATCCTCGCGCAATGCTGATGCAGGACGGGACCCCTGTCGATTCATTTGCAGTAGAGCCCGCAGCCATTCTCTGGCTGGCTCAAAAGGCGGCCATCGCTGTGGGGGGCGGTGAAAATATCATCGTATGCCAGGACCCTTGGTTCCCAAAGGGGCCGAGGGACCTTTCCGATTTCTGCGGGATAGTTAATATGCAAGGGAAGATCGTCTTCAAGTTCCCCGTCAAGCAGTCCTCTGATCGCATATTGAAGCCCTGACCTTCCCCCCGAAAACTAGGCCATAGTCAATTGGGGTTTCCGAGTGCTATCCTAGCACACTGGAGGCCCTGAAATGTCCCGCAAACGCTACACCGAAGAACAGATCGTCAGGATCCTGAAGGAGGCCGCGGCCGGCGTCCGGACGGAGGAAATCTGCCGCAAATACGGCGTCAGCCCGAACACGTTCTACCACTGGCGCAACAAGTATGCGGGCATGACCGTGCCCGACATCAAGCGGCTCAGGGCCCTCGAGGACGAGAACCTCAGGCTCAAGAAGAAGGTCGCCGAGCTCATCCTCGAGAACGACGCGGCCAAGGTCATCCTCTCAAAAAACTGGTAAGGCCCAGGCAGCGGCGAGCCGCAGCTCTATTTGCGGCCGCGGACCTGGGCCTAAGCCAACGCCAAGCTTGCCGGCTCCTGCAACTCTGCAGGGCGACCTACCGCTACAAGGCTCGCCGCAAAGACGACGTCGAGCTGCGCCAGTTGATTCGGCAGATCGCCGAGCGCCACCGGCGCTACGGCCAGCCTCGGGTCATTTGGTCGATTCGCGTGAAGAGAGGGCTCAAAGTGAACCACAAGAAGATCGAGCGGATATACCGGGAAGAAAGGCTGTCGCTTCGTCTGAAAAAGTCCAAACGCCAGGCTGCCGCGCTCCGGGTGCCCCTGCCGATGCCGACGAGGCCCAACCAGCGCTGGGCGATGGACTTCGTGTTCGATACGCTGGTCGGCGGACGCAGGTTCAAGGTCTTCACGCTCGTAGACGTCTTCACGCGGGGATGCCTCGCCCTGCTCGTAGACTTCTCTATAAGCGGCCGGCGGGTCATTGAGGTGCTGGAGCAGGTCGCCGAGCTTCGCGGCCTCCCTGAGGCCATTACGAGCGATAACGGCTCAGAATTCACGTGCCGAGCTCTCGACGAGTGGGCTCACCGACACAAGGTGAAGCTCGACTTCATCCGGCCTGGCAAGCCCGTCGAGAACGCCTTCATCGAGAGCTTCAACGGCAAGCTGCGGGACGAATGCCTCAATCAGAACCAGTTCGTCTTGCTTGCCGAAGCCAGCGTGATCATCGAAGCCTATCGGAAGGAGTACAACGAAGAACGGCCACACGGCGCACTCAACGACCTTTCTCCGAGTCAGTTTGCACAACGACACACGGCAATGCTACAAACGAACGACACCCGGATCCCCCAATTCAACTTGGTCTAGAATCAGGGGGAAGGTCAGACCCTGTCGCGCGGCACATCCTCCCCCAGCTGCTTCATCCTCTTGAGGGTCAAAGTCATCAGCGCCGAGTGGTCCGGCACGGTCAATGAGACCGTGATCGGAATCACTTTCGCCTGCCGGCCGCGCGTCTCCTTGGCCGGAGTATCCTGCGTTTCTTGTGGGTCCATTGCGTCCCTCCTTTGCGTTTGATTCATCGGGCAGGTGGGGTCTCCGCGCCCCGAGTTTCCGCTGACTGGCTACCAGGCTGCCCAAACCGATCCCTCATTTTTCGATGCCTTTGGTCAGATTGCCGGGCAGGTGGGGATTGCCTCGATCCCCCGTT
>JAQUNT010000192.1 GCA_028717525.1 Elusimicrobiota bacterium | reverse complement strand
AGGCCGGGCTGAAGCCCCCGTTGGAGATGTTGCGGTCGTAGTAGCGGGTGTAGAAGTAGAGCAGCGCCCGGGCGACCCTGCCCTTGACCGCGTCCGGGGGCTCGAAGACGCCCTGCCCGACCTTGGCCCCGCCGTCGTTATGGTACTCGCCCGACCCCTGCACCATGCCGAAGGGCATGCTGCCCCGCATGCCGTTGGGGTGGATGAGGGTCGCCATGAGATGGTGCAGGTCCGACTTCATGGGCAGGCGCTTGGAAAAGAAGGACTGCGGCCAAGTGTGCTCCACGTTCATGCCCTGGCTGTCCACGAAATGGTCGCCGTTCTGGTCACCGCTCTCCCGGTAGTCGGAGCCCTCCGCGCTGGTCCCGGCCAGGAACAGGCCCGAGTAGGCGTCGACCACGCCGCGCTGGCCTCCGCGCTCCACGTTGTCGGCCGTGGAGAACAGATAGTGCGAGGCCTCATGGTACTCATGCTGGCGGAAGCCCCGGCCGGTGCTCTCGTGCCAGGCGGCCAGGAGTTGAGCCCCGGAGTCGGCTGTGGCGGCCGGAAGAACGGGCGCGGCCCGGACCGCCGGGACTTCGACGACCGGAGCGCCGCCGCTGAGCTGGCGCAGGTGACCGAGGGCGGATTCGTCCTGCGCCGCGCAACAGAACGCCGCGGCGAAGGGGAGGAGGGCGGCCCAGCCGGCCCGGCGCAGCGCGAACATACGACCAGTATAGGTCCCCAGGCCCAGATGCGCCAGGGGCTGCGGGCCCAGCCCGCCCTGGGCCAAAAGGCCCAGGCCGCGGGTGATCATCGCGAAGGGGACCGAAGGCTTGCCCCGGGCCGCCTGAATTGATAGATTCTGGACATGAATCTCAGAACGGCTCTGCTCGTCGTTTTGTCCCTGTCCTTGGCCGCCGGCCAGGCCCTCGCGGCCGCCGCGGCGAAGTCCCGGACGGCCCCGGCCAAGTCGTCCTCCCTCTCTTCCTTGCTCAAGCGGGTCGCGGACTACATCAACTCCGACCCCGTGGAGAAGGCTCCCATGGGCATCGCCGTGGCCGCGGTCCGGGGCGGCATCCCCACGGACCAGGGCGAAAACCTCGACCAGCGCCTGCTCGACCGCGCCGAGCTCCTGCGCGGCAGCCTGCGGGCCTCTCCTGCGCCGCAGGACGAGAAGGCGCTCCGGCCCATCTACCGCGCCTTGGCCGTCTCCCAGCTGGTCCAGGCCATGGGGCTCAAGCCCAGGCCCCAGGTGGCCCAGGAGATCTCATCATCCCTCAAGGAGCTCTCGGCGCCCTTGCCCGAGGCCCTGCGCGCTCTGCTCAAGGGCCCGGCTGAGGGCTTGAACGACACGACCCTGGTCGCCGCGGGCTGGGGCAAATACTGCCGGGACCTGACCCCGGCCGGCGCGGCCACGCCGCAGCCGTCCGAACTGCTGCCCGAGCCGATGACGGCCCGCCTCGACGAGACGCTCAAGGCCCTGCAGGGCTCCTGGTCGCGCAAGGCTCTGCCCCCGGACGAGGAGGCGGAGGCGCATTTCCTGGCCGGACAGGTCTACATGCAGCTGGCCTCCGCCAAGTACGCCGGGGTGGCGGCGGGCAAGGGCCCGCCGTCCCTGGAGGGCCGCCGTTCTCCTCTCCCGGAAGTGACCGCGCCTGTCGCGCCCCGCCTGGCGCCCGCGGCGCAGGCCGAGCCGGCCCCGGCCGCCGGCCCGGAGTTCAACCCGCGCACCATCTACGCCAAGGCCTCTCCCGCGGTTGTGCTCATCATCTGCTCGGACAAGGGCGGAGCCGGCGAGCTGGGCAGCGGCAGCCTCATCGACGCGTCGGGCAAGATCCTGACCAACGCGCACGTGGTCATCCGCGACTCCACGCGCCAGCCCTGGCCGCTGATCCGGGTCTACTCCAAGCCGGCCAAGATGACCGGCGACCCGCAGCAGGACCTGGTCGATCCCGTCGAGGCCGAGGTCCTGCAGTACGACAACAGCCTGGACCTGGCTTTGATCCGGACCAAGGGGCCGCCCGCGCGCAGCGCGACCTTGTCCTTGGGCGACCCCGAGGATGTCTCGGTCGGCGACCGCGTGGCCGCCATCGGACATCCGGAGCAGGGCGGCATGTGGACCTTGACCACGGGCATCGTCAGCACCGTGGTCGCCAACCTGGGCAACGTGAAGGGCAAGAAGGGGTTCCAGACCGACGCCTCCATCAACCGCGGCAACTCCGGAGGGCCTTTGGTGGACGCCTCGGGCAACATCATCGGCGTCAACACCTTGATGTCGCGCAAGGCCGCCGACGGTCTGGCCATCACGGGCGTGAACTACGCGGTCCGCGCGGACGTGGCCCGGAACTGGCTGGCCCAGAAGGCCGGCGTCCAGCTGACCTTCGCCGCGCCCGCGCCGGCCCCGGTCGTGGCCATGAACGCGCCCAGGGCGGAAGCTCCGGCCGCCGCGCCTGCGCCGCCGCCGGCCGCAGCCAAGCCGGCTCCGCTGCCCCCGCCCGCCGCCCCGCCGCTGGTGGCCGCCAACACGCGCACGGCCCCGCCCGCGGCGCCTTTGTCCGCTCTGCCTTCGGAACTGCCCATGGCGGACCGGTCCCGGCCCGCGCCGCCTCCCACCATGCGCGAGGGCGTCACCCAGTCCGGCCGCGTCGGGCGCATCCTGCCGCCCAAGCCGGCCCCGCCGGCGGTCAAGCCGCCGGCTCCTGCGGTCAAGGACGCGAAGCACCAGACCATCACCGAGAGCCGGCCTTTTGACCGCGACGCGGTCATCGCAGCCCAGATCAAGGAGATGGAGGAGCTGGGCGAGGAGATGCACCAGGAGATCCTGAAGCGCCAGAGGAGGCGTTAGCCATGCCCAAGATCATCCTCACCCTGTCGGCCCTGCTCCTGCTGGCGGCTCCCTCCCGCGCCGCCGCCGCGGCCCGCCAGAACCTGCTCGAGTACATCAGCGCCAACCTGAAGGCCGACGGGGGCCTGCCCGCGGCCGAGCAGGCCCGCCTGGTCTCCGCCTTCGCCAGCCAGTGCTCGGCGCACAAGTACGACGTGGTGCCGGCCAACGACAAGGTGAAGGCCGACGTGGTGATGCGCATGATCATCGAGGGGGTGTTCGACCAGAGCCCGGCGGAGCGGATCGCCGACGTGGCCTGCGCGGCCGAGCGGGCCCTTTCCAAGGGCGCCCCGCCGGACGTGGTGGAAGGCATCGCTCTCTACGGCTACCGCAAGAAGATCCCGGGCGAGCGCATCGCCCTCTGGGCCAGGGGCTACAAGGACCTGACCGACGCGAAGGTCCCGCCGGAGGTGGCGGCGGACCTCATCCGCAACGCGATGGAGAAGGACTGGGCGGACTCGGTCTTCTTCATGTTCAAGGACAACATGTACACCGCGGCCAGGTCGCGCTTCGACATGAAGAACTACGCGACCTATCTGTTCGGCCACTACCTGGAAGGCAAGAAGCTGCCTGGGGCCATGGGCGCGGACGCTCTGGCCTATTTCAGGAAGTGCGCGGCGGCCAAGACCGCGCCGGTCCTGCCGGACTACCAAGGCGTGTTCTCGGCCAAGCCCATGCCGGAGACGGTCTACGAGGCCAAGCCCAAGGAAGAGGCGCCCGTCCCTGAGCCGGTCAAGCCTGCGGTCGCGCCTGCGCAGCCGGCGCCGCCGCCGGAACCGGCGCCGGTGGAGCCGCCCAAGCCTGTGGTCCCGGCGCAGGCCCAGCCGGTCAAGCCGATCGTCCCGGCCACACCGGTCAAGCCAACGACCCCGGCGAAGCCTGCGACGCCGGTCAAGCCCGTGGCCCCGGTCAAGCCGGCCACACCCCCGAAGCTGGCACCGACCCCGGCTGAGATGGGCTTGGCCATGACCGCGCTGTGGCCCGGGCTCCACACCTCGGCGCGATCCTATCTGGGCACGCCTTATGTCTGGGGCGGGACCACCCACAAGGGCATCGACTGCTCGGGCTTCACGCAGAACTCCTATGGGGAGAACAAGGTGCGCATCCCGCGGGTGAGCCGGGACCAGTGGAAGACGGGCGACCCGATCCAGTGGAAGGACCTGCAGAAGGGCGACTTGGTATTCTTCAACACCATGGGCGCCGGGGTCTCGCATGTGGGCCTGGTGGTGGACCCTGCGGGGCCCAAGTTCTACCACGCCTCCTCCTCGAAGGGCGTGACCGAGGCGGAACTGAGCAAGAACTACTACAAGTCGCGCTATCTGGGAGCGCGGCGCATCATCCCGTAAACGGGCTCAGCGCGGACGCCCCTCGCCGCCAGGCCAGGGGCGTCCCGTTTGGTCAGGGCGTCCACCCTTTGCCGTGGACGCGCGGCAGGCCGTCCTGCTTCTGCCGGCAGAACACGATCCTCTGGCCGCGCTCGGTCGTGGCTTCCAGGGACGCGACCCGCCGCATCTGGAGCTTGGCCTCGAGGATATGGACCGAGGGCTCGTTGTCGGGATGGGCCAAGGCCAGGACGCGCGGCAGGCCGAGGACCGCGAAGGCGTATCTCATCTGATGGAACCCGATCTCCGTGGCGTAGTCATGGCCTTCGGCCTCTTTGCGCAAGGCGAATCCGAATTCGCAATCGTCCTGACCCAGGCAGCGGGTCGGGATCAGTCCAGCGAACCGGATGAGACCGGCGGCGACCAGGACGCCGAGGCCGTTCGGCGAATCCTCCCCGGTGAAGTGCCGGTCGATGAATTCCTCGGCCTTCTGAGGCGGCATCGCCGTGCCGGAGAATAGGTACTGGGCGCGGCCCGGATCGCCGAGAAGGGCCGCGAGCGCCGCTCTATCCTCGTCCCTGAGCGGTCGCAGCACAAGACGTTCCGTCCTGAGTGTCTTCATCTCCCCCCCATTCCGGACGAGAATCACGCACTGCTTGTCGCGGCAGCCGACAGTCGGCTCGGGGCGGACTCTCCCAGGGCCGCGGGCAGCAGCCACCAACAGGAGAGAGTGCACCCCGACCCGATCAATATGAGCACCGCGGCCGCGCAGTAGGCCGGGTCCGACCAGGCCGCGAACACCAGCTTCATCCGGTCGTAGAGCGCACCCCCCACCGTGTTCGAAGCCAGGGCCGCCAGGTTGAACACCGCCATGTACACCGCGAAAGCCGTGGCCTCCGCGTGCTTCGGGCAGGACTGGGCGGCCCAGTCCATCAAGGCCAGGCGGAAGAGCACGCCCAGGAATCCGAAGAGCACGGTCAGCAGGACCGAGGACACCAGGCCCAGGTAGAGCAGGTAGAGCAGGCTCGCCGCGGCGGAGATCACCACCCCGAAGCGCAGGAAGCGCGCCGTGCCCATCTGCTTGATCGTGGCGCCGAAGAAGCCCGCCCCAGCCACGCCCGCCGCCCCCCCGATCGTGCTCAAGGCCCCGATGAACAGCGGCCCGAACTTCAGCGACTCGCTCTGGTAGTAGAACTGCGCCGAGCCCAGGAAGGGATAGAAGGACCACAGGAACATCATCAGGCACAGCGCCCAGAAGCG
>JAQUNT010000191.1 GCA_028717525.1 Elusimicrobiota bacterium | reverse complement strand
CTCTCCGAGGCGTAGGACTTGTGCGACAGCGCTTCCTTGAGGAGCTTCTGGTCTCGGAAGTGGTAGCCGATGACGTCTTCCAGGGGCGGGAGGTGGTTCACGCGGGCTTCAAAACGGTCCAGACCGGCGGGTCACCCCGCCGGTCTGGGCTGGATAATCGTCCCGGCCTACTTCTTTGCGTGTCCGTTGATGTATTCGACGGCCTGGCCGACGGTCTGGATCTTCTCGGCCTGGTCGTCGGGGATCTCCATGTCGAATTCCTCTTCCAGGGCCATCACCAGCTCCACGGTGTCGAGGGAGTCGGCGCCCAGGTCGTTGACGAAATGGGCCTCCGGCTTGACCTCCGAGGCGTCCACCCCGAGCTGCTCGACGATGATCTTCTTGACGCGGTCTGCGACGCTGACGCTGGTATCCGCCATTTTCTCCTCCTAGGCTGCTAAGTCCAGGTGCCAGGCTTTGACTTTTGATTGTCCTACATTTTGGACCCGGCTGTCAAAAGTCAAAGCGCTGGCACCTACATATACATCCCGCCATTGACCCCGAGCACCTGCCCGGTGATGTACGACGAATCTTCGCCGGCCAGGAACAGCGCGGCGCGCGCGATGTCCTCCGGCTCGCCCATGCGGCCAAGCAGGATGGCCTCCAGAAGCTTCTTCTTGGCCTCCTCCGGAATGGCCTCCGTCATGCGCGTGCGGATGAAGCCCGGCGCGATCGCGTTGACCAGGACGCCGCGCGAGGCGAACTCGCGCGCGCAGCTCTTAGTCAGGGCGATGACGCCGCCCTTGGAGGCGCAGTAGTTGGCCTGGCCGGCGTTGCCCATCTGGCCCACGATGGAGGCGATGTTGATGATGCGACCCGCGCGGGCCTTGAGCATGCCCCGGGCCACGGCCTTGGTGAAGTTGAAGGTGCCCTTGAGGTTGATGGCGAGGACCAGGTCCCAGTCCGCGTCGGCCATGCGCATGAGCAGGTTGTCCCGGGTGACTCCGGCGTTGTTGACCAGGACGTCCACCTTGGAGAACTTCTCCAGGGCGGCCTTCACCACGGCCTCGCAGTCCTCGTACTTGGAGACGTCCGCCTTGAGGGCCAGCGACGGGATGCCGGCGGCGGAGAGCCGGCCCGCGGCTTCCGCGGTCTTGGCTTCGTCGACGTCGACCAGGACCACGGCGGCGCCCTCGCGGCCGAAGAGCTCGGCTATGCAGTGGCCGATGCCCTGGGCGGAACCGGTCACGATGGCGGTCTTGCCGGCCAGGCGGCGGGTCGCGGCGGGGGCTTCGGACATGGTGGTCTACCTCGCGGGGGACGTTTCTAGGGTCTGCAGCTTCGCGGTCTCCAGGCTGAGCTGAAGGGACGCGACCGACTTGCGGATCTGGGCGTCGACGCCGCGCTCCGCGAGCTGAGCCGCGGCGCGCAGGGAGTTGGCGATGGCCTTGGAGTTGGACCGGCCGTGGGCGACCACCACCGCGCCGCCCACGCCGAGCAGGGGCGCTCCGCCGTACTCGTCCGGATTGAGGCGCTTCTTGAGGCGGTTGAGCGGGCCGCGCAGCAGCAGTCCGCCCGCCTTGTAGATGCGGTTGCGGCGGATCTCGGTCTTGAGGGAGTTGAGGACCGAGGCCGCCACCCCTTCGATGAGCTTCAAGGCGATGTTGCCGGTGAACCCGTCGCAGACCACCACGTCCACGGCGCCGGCGGTGATGTCGTGGCCCTGCACCGGGCCGCGGAAGTCGAGCCCGCCGGCCCTGAGCAGCGGAGCGGTCTGGCGGACCAAGTCGTTGCCCCGGCTCTCCTCCTCGCCCACGGAGAGCAGGCCCACGGTGGGGGCGGCCTGGCGCAGCACATGGCGGCTGTAGAGCGCGCCCATGGCCGCGAACTGCAGCAGGTGCCAGGGCCGGCACTCGGTGTTGGCGCCCACGTCGAGGAGCACGGTGTGGCCCCGCGGCGTCGGGACGGCGACGGCCAGGGCCGGCCGCGGCACCCCGGGCAGGAGCTTGAGGTGCCCGAGCGCGGCGGTGACCGCCGCGCCGGAATGCCCGGCGGAGACCATGGCGGCGGCGCGGCCTTCGGCCACCAGCCGGGCGCAGGCGAGGATGGAGGCGTCGGGCGTGTCCCGGCAGGCGGCGGCCGGGTCCGCGTCCATGGGGATGACCCGGGGGGCGTCGACGATGGCGAAGCGCTGGTCGCTGTGCGGGATGCCGCGGGCCGTCAGCTCGCTGCGGACCTCGGAGGCGGGGCCGACGAGCAGGAACCCGAGGCCCCAGGCGTTGGCCGCCGCGATGGCGCCCTCGATGTTGGGCGCCAACCCGGTGTCGCCGGCGGCGACGTCGAGCGCGATGCGCATCGAGCCGCTACGGCTTCTGCTGTCCGCCCTCGCCTTCCGCGGCCTTCTCCTTCTTCTTGGGCGCGACGACCATCCGGCCGTTGTACCAGCCGCAGCTGGGACAGACGGTGTGCGGGGGCCGCAGGTTCTTGCAGTTGGGGCAGGCGGAAGCGGTCGTGTGGTCCAGGCGCCAGTTCTGGGCGCGGCGGCTGTCCCGGCGGGACCGCGTGTGCTTGCGTTTTGGGTTTGGCATATCTCTCCTGGTGCGAAATCCTCAGACTGCGCAGCCGCAAAGCTTCTCGTTGCGGTTGGCCCCGCACTTCGGGCAGAGCCCCTTGCAGTCTGCCCGGCAGCGGGCGTGGCCGGGCAGGGCCAGGTGCAGCGCCTGCCGCACTTCTTCCGTCGCGTCGAGGGTCGGCGCGCCCGCGGGCACGTCCCCCTCGAGCGTGGCGCGGAAGCGCTGGCGAGCCGGGCCCAGGCACCGCACGCAGGTGAGTTCCCACTCCCCCGCGACCGTGCCCGAGTACGAAGCCCCGGACCCATGCCGAGCGACGCTCAACTGCACTTCCAGCGGCCCGGTGAGGACCGCGGAGCCGGCCATCATGTGCTGCAACTCGGCCGGCTCCAGCCGGCGCTCCAAGGCCAAGACGGCCTCTTCGGCCAGACCGCTGAGGTCGAACTGCAAGGGGGTCATGATAGCTGTTTTCCCGGCGAAAAGTCAATTAAAACCGACAGTTTCCCGTATGAAGTACGGGGGCTTGTCCTTGATGTCGAAGTAGACCCGGATGAGGATCTCGGCCACCAAGCCCAGCAGGAGCAGCTGGAGTCCGGCCAGGAGGAAGAAGATAGAGACCTGGAAGAGGGGCTGGTCCTTGACGAAGACATGGTCGTGGAACTTGCGGTGCAAGGTGTAGGCGGCCATGAGCAGGCCGGCTCCGCTCATGGCCAGGCCGCTGCCTCCGAAGAGGTAGATGGGCTTGGCCATGTAGGCGTCCATGAACTTGACCGTGATGAGGTCCAGGACGACCTTGAAGGTCCGGCCCAGGCCGTATTTGGAGACGCCTTGCGTGCGGGGGCGGTGGTTGACCGGGACCTCGGCGATGCGGGCGCCGAGGAAGCCGGCGAAAGCCGGGATGAAGCGGTGCATCTCGCCGTAGAGGCGGACGGACTTCAGATAGACCGCGCGGTAGAGCTTCAGGGTGCAGCCGTAGTCGTGCAGGTGCACGCCGGTGATCCAGGAGATGAGGGCGTTGGCGATGCGCGAGGGCAGGATGCGGGTCAGGCCCGGGTCCTGGCGGTCCTTGCGCCAGCCGCTGACCACGTCGTAGCCTTCGCCGAACCTGGCCAGGAGCATGGGGATGTCGCGGGGGTCGTTCTGGCGATCCGCGTCGAGCATGCCGATGATCTCGCCCTGGGCCTGGGCGATGCCCGCGGAGAGGGCGGCGGTCTGGCCCACGTTGCGGCCCAGGCGCACTCCCTTGAAGCCGGGGTAGCGCTTGACCAGGGCCTGGATGCCGGCGTAGGAGGAGTCCGTGGAGCCGTCGTCTACGAGGATGACCTCGCCGGGCTTGTCCAGGCCCTTGAGGACGCCGGCCAGCTCCTCGCCCAGGCCGGGGAGGCTTTCCTCCTCGTTAAAAACCGGGATGATCACGCTCAGGTACGGCTTGGCGGGCTCTGCCATGAGGCGCTGATTCTACCAAATAAGTTAAGAAAGTTGACCCGTGGCACCGACCAATCGCAAGTACAGCTGCTCCTGCCGGCGGACCATGGCGTCGATGTCGAACTCGAGCCCTATGGAGGCGGCGGCGGCGGCGCCGAGCCTCTTGCGCATGGCCTCGTCTTCGAGCAGTTCCTCCACCCGCCGGGCCAGAGCCGCGACATCACCCTGCGCCACCAGGAAGCCGTTCTCCCCGTCCCGGACCACGTCCTTGACCCCGTCCGTGGCATAGCAGACCGCAGCCACCCCGGACTTCATGGCCTCGACCAGGGCCCTGGGCAGGCCCTCCCATAAGGAGGTGAGCACGAACACGTCCGCGGCCGCCAGGAGCTCGGCCACGTCGTGGCGCCAGCCCGGCAGGAGGAAGCGCGGCCCCAGCTCGCCCAGCCCGGCCTCCATCTCCGCGCGCAGGGGCCCGTCGCCCACGAAGGCGAAGGCCGCCTCGGGCTGCGCGCGCGCCACGATGCGGGCCGCGGCTAGGAAGTCCGCCGGGTTCTTCTGGGGCTTGAAGTTGCCCACGCTCAGCACGAGCCGCGACCCGGGCGGCAGACCCAGGCTCTGCTTCTTCGCCGTGGCATCGCAGCGCGCCGGCAGCTCCGACAGCCTCACCCCGGAGCGGATCAGCACGTAGCGGGCCGGGTCTCCCAGCCCGTATCTCCTGGCGTACTCCTGATTGTCTCGCGACACGAACACCAAGGCCGTGGACATCGAGCCGGCCAGCCGCTCCGCCAGGACGTAGAGCCATTTCTTCACCCGCGACTGACCCTCGTGGAAGCCGAAGCCGTGGAAGGTGTGCACGATGACCGGCACTCCCGCGGCCCGGGCCGCCAGTCGGCCCAGGATCCCGGCCTTGGAGCTGTGCGTGTGCACCACGGCCGGCTTCTCTTCAAGGAAGAGACGGCGCAGAGTCAGGAAGGCCCGCAGGTCATGCCCTGGGGAGACCTCCCGTACCAAGTCGTCGACGTAGAGGGAGCGCGGGCCGTCCTGGGGCCATGAGGCCAGTTCCTCGTCGAGCACGCCCCCCCGCCCGCAGACCAGCACCGCGGCGAAGCGCTCCGGGTCCAAGGAGCGCACCGTATGCAAGGTGTTGCGCTGGGCCCCGCCCAGGTCCAGGCGGGTGATGACGTGGACGACCTTGATGGGCGCTGGGCTCACGGCTGCTGCTTCTTCCCGCTCTCGGCCGGGCGGGTCAGCTGAAGCTTGGGGAAGTAGTGCTCCAGGATGACCTGCCACTTGCGGCCCAGGCGAGCCTGGCCCAGCATGCCGGCCCGGCACAAGCCCAGGCCGTGGCCGGTGCCCGCGCCCCAGAGGACGAAGCTGTCGGCCCTCTTCCCGTCCAGGAGCGGCTGGACCGTGAACAGGGTGGAACGCAAAGAGCCGGGCGAGAGCACCGCGGCCATGGCCTCGGCGCCCTGGAG
>JAQUNT010000190.1 GCA_028717525.1 Elusimicrobiota bacterium | reverse complement strand
GAAGATCCGCAAGGTCATCTGGGAGAACCTGGTGCTCTCCTTCGCCTACAACCTGCTGCTCATCCCGGTGGCGGCCGGAGCGCTCTACGCGCCCTTCGGGGTGATGCTCAAGCCCCAGTACGCGGGCGCGGCCATGGCGCTCTCGTCGATCTCGGTGGCTTTGAATTCCTTGCGTCTGCGGAGGAAGAAGATATGAGGAAACCATTGGTCTACGGATACCAGCCGGAGCTGGCCCTCTCGGGAGCGGACTCACCTTTGCCGCCCATCGAGACCTGGCCGAACCAGCACCGGGGCTACGAGATCCGCATCGAGCACCCGGAGTTCACTTCGGTATGCCCCAAGACCAAGCTGCCGGATTTCGGGACCCTGCGCCTGATCTACGAGCCGGACCGGCTCTGCATCGAGCTCAAGTCCTTCAAGTACTACCTGCTGGGCTACCGCAACATGGGCATCTTCTACGAGAACGCGGTCAACCGCATCCTCCAGGACATCGTCAAGGCGACCAAGCCCGTCTGGGCGGAGCTGGAGGGTTCCTTCACCACCCGCGGGGGCATGCATTCCACGATCGTGGCCCGCTACGGGAGGCGGCGCATCCCGCACCGGCGTTGAGCCTAGCGGGTGGCGACGCAGGCCACGAAGTCGTGGACCACTTCGTAGTCGGGCTTGCCGGCGTTGCTCTCCCGCAGCAGGTCGAGGAACTTCTTTTCGGTCTCGGCCCGGCGGGAGGGCTTGACCGCGTTGTAGTAGGCCGTGCCCGCCCCGGACTTGAGCAGGTGCTCCAGGACCGCCTGCGGCGTGGGGTAGCGGAAGGTCACGGCGCCTTCCCATAGCTCCGCCGGGCGCAGCCCCGCGGCTTGCAGCTCGGCCTCGACCCGGCTCCGGGTGGGGAAATCGAAGGCCACGCGCATCGCGAGGATTTCCGGGTCCTGCGCGCCCAAAGCGTAGAACAGCTCCAGCTCGCGCCGGGGCGAGTTCTCCCGGTGCACGATGAAGGCGAGCCTGCCGCCGGGCGCCAGGGCGCCGGCCGCGGCCTGGAAGAAGGGCGCCAAGGGGATGTAGCCCAGCACCCAGCTCGTGAACACCAGGTCGAACTCGCCGTTGCGGCGCAGCAGCTCCAGGGCGTCGCCTTCGGCGAAGCGGACCGGAGACTCAGGCGAAGCGGCCAGCCTGCGGCGGGCCAAGGAGAGCATCTCGGCCGAGAGGTCCGCGGCCAGCAAAGAGCCGCCGGCAGTCAGGCGCCGCGCGATGAGCGCGGTGCCGTAGCCCGTGCCGCAGCCGGCTTCGAATACGCTTTCCGTCCCTTTCCAGGGCAGCTTGGCCACGAGGGCCTCCACCGGCTTGCCCGCCTCGCAGACCCAGAACTCGTCGTAGTCGGCGTGGATGGAGTCATAGGCCGCGCGCAGCTCCCCGCTGCCGGCCTCGCTCGTGGCCTCGGAGCGGACCCGGAAGAAGCGCGGGATGTCGTGCTCCTTGGGCAGCCAGCGTTCGCACAGCTCTTCCGAGGCCTCCGGCGGCAGGGGCACGGGCCCGTCCGGGATGCGCGCGGAGAGCACTTTGCCGACGCAGGACGGCCGCGGCCTCCGGAACCGGCGGCCCATGCGCTCCAGCACGGCCGCCAAGGGCTGGTCCAGGATGCTGCCGAAGGAGAGCGGCACGAAGTTGCAGGGCGAGACCTCGCCGCTGCCGTCGATGTAGAGATGGGTGAGCCCCGCTCCGCAGCCGAAGGCCTCGGGCGCCTCCACATAGGCGAAGCAGGACAGGATGGGCAGGCCCTCGTCGCGGGCGACCTCGGCCTGGTAGTCCAGGATGAGCCGGGAGTCGGCCGGGCTGAGGACCGCGTCCTGCCGGCCCTTGAGGCTGCCGATCGGGCAGGGCTCCAGAAGGTGGACCTCGTAGGCGCCCGCCGACTTGGCGAAGCGCAGGAAGCTCAAGAAGCGCTCGCGCTCGAGCAGGCCGCGGCTGGCCACCGCCACGGCGTACGAGTACAAGCCCGCGTCCCGGCACATGCGCAGGGCGGCCAGCGCGGTCCGGAATGCGCCGGCCTTGCCGCGCAGCCGGTCGTGCTCCGCCTCCGCCTCGGAATCGAGACTGATGCCCACGGCGAAGAGCCCCCGTCCCTTGAGGCTCCGGGCGCGCTCCGGGGTCAGTCCGCAGCCCGTGGTGCCCAAGGACAGGTAGAAGCGCTCGTCGAAGGCGGAGACGATGTCCTCCAGGTCGCCGCGCAGCAGGGGCTCGCCGCCGGTCAAGGTGACGCACACCGCGCCCAGCTCTCCCAGCTCCGCGGCCAGCCGGCGCAGGCGCGGCAGGGGGATGTCCTTCTGGCTGCGCCCGGAGTTGTAGCAGTGCCAGCACCGGTACGGGCAGCGGTTGGTCACCGCCAGGGTCACGGAATGCAGACGCTTCTGCGGCCCCTCCGCGACCCGGCTGAAGCCCTCGGCGAAGCGGTCGAAGGCGGGGCTGGGGAAGGGGGGAAAATTGGTGTTGACCACGAAGCGGTCGCCGAAGCGGACGACCTTCTCCCGGGCCAGGTAGTCCTTGAAGAAGGAGGCCACGCGGGGGTGGAGCTTGTTGAACGGGGGCTTGACGGCCACGGCCTGGAAGAACTCGTCTCCGCGCATGAGGGCCTCCGGGGCTGTACGCGGGGATGATACATAATCTAGACTAGCCGCGATGTCCGGCGCGCAAGCCTTGGGCTGGGGAGCTTTGGCCGCAGGCTGCACCTGCCTGTCCATGCCGCAGACCGGCCGGGACCGAGGCCCGGCCGCGGTCTTGATGGGGCTGGCCGCGCGGGTCGGGCTGGCCGTGCATCCGGCGCCGGATGATGCCTCGGCCGTGGGCCTGGCCGCCGGAGCCGCTCTGGCCGGGGCGCGGGCCCTGGCGGACCTGACCTCCGGCAGCCTGGCCGCGGCCGGCGAGATGCTGCGCTTCTGCTCCGAGGCCGGCCTGCCCGCGGTCATCCTGGCTCCGGACGACGGCTGGACCTGGCCCGAGGCCCTGCCGGTGCTCGAGCTGCGGCCGGCGGACCTGCGCGAGGCCTTCCTCATGACCGCGCAGGCCTTCAACCTGGCGGAGAAGCGCGGCGCACCGGTGGTGGTCCGCGCCAAGGCCGCCCTCCTTGGGGGCGGCGAGCCCTTGCCGGACCTGCCCTGGGACGTCCGCATCGAGCGCGGCTCGCGGACCGTGCCCGGCCAGGAAAGCAAGCCCCCGCCCGCGGCCGGGCTCTTCTGCGTGCCTTGCCCCGCGACTTTGGAGGAGCGTCGGCCGCTGCCTCCCGAGGTCTTCCTCCCTGAAGGCTCGGCCGATGAGCCCTGCGCCGCGGCCTCGGCCCTGCGTCTCTGCGCCCGGGCCTGGTCCGAGTTCGGCCTGCCCCCCCAGGACATCCTCGTGGTCGCCGGAGGCTCCTGCTGCCTGCCCGAGCCGATCCTTCCCAAGACCTGCGGACTCAAAGTCCCTCCCGGCCGGGCCCTGTGCGTGGCAACCGGAGCCAAGCTCGCCAACCCCGGGCTCTGGGTGGTCGCTCTGGACGACGGCGCGGCGATCCTGGACCGCGGCCTGGCCCAGCTCCTGGATGCGGCCCGGCTCAACGAGGACCTGCTGGTCCTGTTCTGGACGCGGGGCGACGCGCCGCCGGTCGACCTCCTGGGCCTGGCGCGGCAGGCCGGCGCCACATTCCTGGCGCGCCTGCCGGGGGCCGACGAAGAAGCGGCGGCCGCTCTGGTCGCCGAGGCTCTGGCCCATAAGGGCTTCGCCCTGGCGCAATGCCCCTGTCCCTCGGGAGGCGCCGCCGCAGGGCCGGCCGGGGTGCTCCACGAGCAGACCGGGCGGCCGACCTACCAGGAGACGGAGCCCTGCCTGGCCGAGCGGGGGGCTCCGGTGGGCCTGGCCCTGGACCTGCGGCCGCGCCTGTGCGCCCGGCTGGCCCAGGAGCAGGGCCGCGGGATTTGACATATCTGTAATATCTCGTCCGTATAATTGTTCAGTCGAGGGTTGAATCTCCCGATTCATTTTGATATCTTCTGTTGCCTATTTTCGATCTTTTATCCGATTTCGTGCCCAGTTGGCGCAGGGGTAGCGCGTTCCCTTGACATGGGAAAGGTCGTAGGTTCAAATCCTACACTGGGCACCATTTTTTCATGGCAATGAGAACGGAGCCCACCACCATGGCCGAGCCCGCCATCGACATCGAAACCATCCGCCACTCGGCCGCCCACGTGATGGCCCAGGCCGTGCAGGACCTCTTCCCCGGGACCAGGTTGGGCATCGGGCCCGCCATCGAGCACGGCTTCTACTACGACTTCGAGACGGCGCACCACTTCGTCCCGGAGGACCTGCCCCGCATCGAGGCGCGCATGCGCGAGATCGCGGCCGCCAAGCAGGCCTTCGTCCGCGCCGAGCATACCAAGGATGAGGCCCGGGAGTTCCTCCGGAAGGCGGAGGAGAAGCTCAAGATCGAACTGCTCGAGGACCTCAAGGACGAGGTGGTCAGCTTCTACACCGACGGCCCCTTCGTGGACATGTGCCGCGGCCCCCACGTGCCGGACACCGGCGCCATCCAGCACTTCAAGCTGATGTCCATCGCCGGCGCCTACTGGCGCGGCGACGAGAAGCGCCCCATGCTGCAGCGCATCTACGGCCTGGCCTTCGCCACGGCCGAGGAGCTCGAGGCGCACCTCAAGATGGTCGAGGAGTCGGCCAAGCGCGACCACCGCCGCCTGGGCAAGAACCTGGGCATCTTCTTCTTCGACGAGGACGCGGGCCCGGGCCTGCCCATGTGGCTTCCCAACGGCACCGTGGTCATCGATGAGCTCGAGGACCTGGCCAAGAAGACCGAGGCGGCCGCGGGCTACCTGCGGGTCAAGACCCCGCACATCGCCAAAGAGAGCATGTATCTCAAGAGCGGGCACCTGCCCTACTACAAGGACAGCATGTTCCCGCCCATGGAGTTCGACGGGGT
Organism: Elusimicrobiota bacterium; assembly: GCA_028717525.1. Classification (GTDB taxonomy): domain Bacteria; phylum Elusimicrobiota; class Elusimicrobia; order UBA1565; family UBA9628; genus UBA9628. The sequence goes on along the minus strand of JAQUNT010000190.1, from coordinate 526 downwards.
CAAGTACTACCTCAAGGCGATGAACTGCCCGCACCACCATAAGATCTTCGGCTCCCAGCTGCGCAGCTACCGCGACCTGCCCCTGCGCCTGGCCGAGTACGGCACCTGCTACCGCTACGAGCAGTCCGGCGAGCTCTTCGGCCTGATGCGCGTGCGCTCCATGCAGATGAACGACGCGCACATCTACTGCTCGCTGGAGCAGTTCGAGGAAGAGTTCCTCGCGGTCTGCCGGATGTACACGGAGTACTTCCGCATCTTCGGCATCGAGAAGTACGTGATGCGCCTGAGCCTCTCCGCGCCGGAGGGCATGGGCAAGAAGTACGTGGGCGAGCCGGAGCTCTGGAAGCAGACCGAGGACATGGTGGCCAGGGCGCTGACGAACGGCAAGATCGAGCACGTGGCCGTGCCCAACGAGGCCGCCTTCTACGGCCCCAAGATCGACGTGCAGGTCTGGAGCGCCATCGGCAAGGAGTTCACCTTGGCCACCAACCAGGTGGACTTCGCCGTGCCCAAGCGCTTCGACCTG
>JAQUNT010000189.1 GCA_028717525.1 Elusimicrobiota bacterium | reverse complement strand
TCCCAGCCGCTGACCGCGGCGGGTCCCTGGCAATCAGGCGCGGCAAAATCTATAATAGGCGTTGCAGGTACTGGATAACTCATATTCCACCCTTGATGGACGAAGACCGAACCTTCAGACCCGAGGAAGCCGCCGCGGGAGACGCGGCCGGCTCCAAGGACATCATGAGCCTGCTCCAGAAGGTCCAAGCCTACGCGGCCGCCCGCGAGGAGCACGACGCCAAGCGCGAGCGCGAGCTCGAACTGGCCGAGGAGCGCTTCCGCGCCGAACGGAAGGCCTGGGAGGACATCGCCCTGGAGCAGAGCCAGGCTCTCTCCCGACGCGAGGAAGAGCTGGCCCGGCTGGGCCGCGAGCTCGCCGCCGAGTCCGACAGGCGCAAGGATGAGGTCGCTCGGCTGGCCCGCGAACTCGCCGCCGACTACGACAAGTGCAAGGAGGAGCTCTCCCGGCAGGCCGAGGCTCAGGCGCCGGCCATGAGAAAGGACGAGATCGCCCTGCTGGCCGGAGACGTCGCGGCCCAATACGAGAAGTGCCGCAAGGAGATCTCCCGGCTGGCCGACAACCTCGCCGCCGACTACAAGAAGAAGCAGCTCGACCTGCAGGGCCTCAAGCGATCCCTGCAGGCGGAACTGGCCGAGCTGGTCCGCCAAGCGCAGGCCAACAGCGGCGGGGCCGGAGCCTAGGAGGGCCGCCTCGCCCATGCCAGAGGCCCCTCTCGCGGCGCGCTTCGACGCGCTGCTCAAGCGCTACCAAGACCAGCTCAGCCGGCTGCCGATCGACCTGAGCCTGGAGCCCCAAGCCCCCACGGCCGGACCGGACCAGCCCGCGCCGACGGCGCCGGCGCCCACGCCGTCCCCGGCGTGGGCCGCCCGGACCATGCCGCTGACTCCTCCGCCCCGGAACCGGCCCCTTCGCCCGAAGCCCGTCTGGCGCCTCGGCCGCTGGTCCTGGCTGGCGGGGCTCTTCCTGGCGGCGGGAGCGGCGGCCGCTTGGTGGGGCTACCTCCGCCTCCAGGAAAAGCCCGCTTACCAGGCCTTCCCTGTCCCCGGGACCGCTTGGCGAGGCCTGGTCTGGCAAGACGGCACGCTCGCGGCCTCGGACACCGCCAGCGGAGGCCTGGTGGTCCTCGACCACGAGGCGCGGCGGCTCAAGTCCGAGGAGAAGCTCGCCGCCGTGACTTTGGATGATCTGGCCTGGACCAACGGCTCATTCTGGAGCACGGCTCACGGCCGCCAGGCCGTCTTCCGGCACGAGGCCAAGCCGGAGCACGGCGTGGAGCGCGTCTACACCACCCCCGACCGCTTCCCCGAGGCCCTGGCCGCGGACGGCGACGACCTCTGGGCTGCGGACGCCAAGTCCCCCGTGGTCTACCGCTACCTGATCGGGCGCGCTCTCACCGGAGCCTCGCTCTCCCCGCTCAACCGCTACGACCTGCCCGGAGCCCCGGCGGCCAGCCTCCACGCCGCCGAAAGCCGCCTCTGGGTGCTGGACTCGCGCGGCCGGCGCTTGACCCGCTACGGTTATGACGGGGGGACCCTGGCGCCGATCGACGCGGTGGAACTCGGCGGACGCATCCCCCCGAAGGCCCAGGTCTCTGGCCTGACCGTGGGCGGGGGCTTCCTGTGGGTCCTCACGGCCAAGCCGGCGGTCCTGCACCGCTTCTCCCTGCGCGACCTGGTTTGGCGGCCCGCCCGGCCCTAGGGCTGGGCTCCGGAGGAGCGCAGCCTCTTCTTCTCCTCCCGCAGTCCGCGCTTGTAGGCCAGCTTCGCCTTGAGATGGTCCTCCTGCTTGGCGAAGAACCTGTGCCCTCCGGTCAAATCGGCCACGAAGAAGAGCGCGTCGCTGGGAGCCGGATGCAGCACGGCGCGGAAGGCGCCCAGGCCCGGGTTGCAGATGGGGCCCGGCGGAAGCCCGTAGTGGACATAGGTGTTGTAGGAGGAAGGGTTCCGCAGGTCCTCCAAGGACAGGCCCTTCTTCCAGTAGCCCAGGGCGTACTGGACCGTGGGGTCGGCCTGCAGGCGCATACGGATGCGCATGCGGTTGAGGTAGACCGCGGCCACCATGGGCTGCTCGCTGGCCAGCACGGCCTCGCGCTCCACGATGGAGGCCAAAGTCAGGACCTGGTGCATGGTCAGGCCGGGCTTGGACGCGGTCCGCGCGAACTCCGAACCCAGGCGCCGGTCGAACTCGGCGCGCATCCGCGCGCTGACATGCGCGGCGTCGGTGCCCGGCTCGAAGAAGTAGGTGGTGGGGAAGAGATAGCCCTCCAGGCGCTCGTTGGCGGCCAGGCGCATGAAGTCCGCGGCCGGGCAGAGCCCCGACTTCTCCAGACGCTCGGCGACCTGGCGCGCGGTCCAGCCCTCGGGAATGACGACCTTGACCCCGCCGGAGCCGGCCGCCAGCGCCGCCAGCAGCCGGCCCGGCAGCATCCGCTGCCTGAGGCGGTAGGTTCCCGGCCTGAGCCGCCGCTCCAGGCCGCCCAGGCGCGCCGCGGCGCGGAACATCAGGGCGCTGCGCACCACGCCCCTCTCCTTGAGCATGGCCGCGGTCGCGCGCGCCGACTGCCCAGCCGGGACGACGACCTCGACCTCCCCGCCCGGCCAGAACAGCCAGGCCGCGGCTACGGCCAAGGCCAAGGCCAAGGCGGCGGCCGCGGCCGCCGCCTTGAGGGCGGGCCGCGCTAGCGGCATGCCCTAGGCACGAGGCTCCGCCGCGCGCCGCAGCGCGGCGCGCACCCGGGCCAGGAGCTCGGCGGGCTTGAAGGGCTTGGTGATGAAGTCGTCCACGCCGAAATGCAGGGCCTCGAGCTCCTCGTCCGCCGTCTGCTTCACGGTGAGCATGAGGACCGGCAGGGCGCGCGCCCGGGGATCTTCGCGCAGGCGGCGGCAGAAGCCCTCGCCGTCGAGCTTGGGCATCATCCAGTCCACCAGGACCAGGTCCGGAGGCGAAGCGCGCACCGCGGCCAGGCCGGCCTCGCCGTCCGGGGCCAGCTCGACCTCGTAGCCTTCGGCCCGCAGGACGTCACGCGCGATGATGCGGTAGTCCTCTTCATCGTCGACGACCAGAACCCTCTCCGCCATGATCTCCCCCTCGTTGTTCAGGCGCCCGCGGCCTCCGCCACGACGATCCTCAAGAGGAACGCGATGCGCGTCCCCTGGCCCGGCGCCGATTGGACCTCGATGCGACCGCCGTGCTGGTCTATGATTGATTTACAGATATAAAGGCCCAGGCCCGTGCCCCGGCTGCCGCCGAACACCCCGCCGGCGGTGTTACGGCCCTGCATGAAGGCCTGGAAGAGCAGGCTGCGGTCGTGGGCGTCCATGCCCCGCCCGGTGTCGGCCACGGAGAACTCCAGCCAGCGCCGGCCCGCCTCCCGGTACTGCTCGGCCGCGATCTCGACCCGGCCCCCCTGGGGCGTGAACTTGAGGGCGTTGGAGACCAGATTGATGAGCACCTGCCGGATGCGGCCGACGTCGGCCAGGACCTCCGGGATGTGGTCGACAGCACAGGCCAGAGTCACGCCCTGGGCCGCGGCCTTGGGCTCGAAGAAACGGCACACCTCGGAGACGGTCTCCTGGAGCTGGACCGGCTTGAGCACGCACTCCAGCTTGCCCTTCTCGATCTTGGAGACGTCGAGCAGGTCGTTGACGAAGTTGCCCAGCCGCACGATGTTGGCCTGGATGCGGGTCAGGTACTCCCGATGCAGGATGCACTCCGGGTGGCTGGCCTCCTTGCTGATCAGCAGCGCGATGAGGCTCTCGATGGCGCCCAGGGGGGAACGAAACTCGTGCGTGACCGAGGAGATGAAGCTCTTCTTGGCCTCGTCGAGCTCGGCCAGGCGCTCCGACATGTGGTTGAAGACCTTGACCAGGTGCCCGATCTCGTCCTGGGACTCCCAGGCCAGCTGCTGGCCCAGCTTGCCCGCGCTGATCTCGGCGGCCACCCGGCCCAAGGACGCCATGGGGGAGGTGATGCTCCAGGCCAGCCAGTAGGCCATGGCGAACCAGATGAAGGAGCTGCCCAGCCAGATGAAGAGGATGATCTTCTTGAGGCGCCGCTGGCTCGCGTGCAGAGCCTCCTCGATGACGGCTTGGTCGATGCCCAGGCGGATGGAGACGCGGCGCGCGGGGTCCGCCGGGTCGGCCATGACCAGGGGCCGCTCCAGGATCCGCGCCGAGGGGGACGGCTCGCCCCCCAGGGCCACGCTGCGGTTGCGCCCGCCCGCGCTCCAGGAGATGCGCGCGTAGGCCAGGGCCGGGTACTGGGCCTTGAGGAAGTTGACGTAGCTGACCAGCTGTAGGTCATCCCTCTGCAGGATGGAGTCGAGCGCCACGCGCTGGACCGAGTTCTCGATGATCCGGGCCGCCTGCTCCATGTCCTTGCGCTCCTGCGAGCGCTGCACGAAGAGGATGCCGTAGCCCAGCGAGAGCATGGATACGACCAGCAGGGCCGTGATGGAGAGGATGAGCCTGGTCCGTATGCTCACCGGCCCTCTCCGCTCTGCATGGCCTCAGCCTCCACGCGGCGCAGGGCCTGGCGCGCTGACTTGTCGTTGGGGTCGGCCTCCAGGATGCGGCGGAAGCAGTCCGCCGATTCCTTGAGCTGGCCCCGGGAGTAGTACTCCACGCCCTGCTCGTAGAGGTGCTCGACGGCCGCGGGGGTGGCCGGCGGCCTGGCCGCGGCCGCGGGCTTGGCCGCGGTGGCGGTCCCCTGGCCGCGCTTGATGACGGACTGCAGGGCCGTGATGTAGGAGCGCAGGCTCTTGCGGGCCTCGGTGTCCGTCTCGCGCTCGAAGGCCTTGAGCAGGGCGGCCAGGGCCTCGGGGTAGCGCTGCAGGGCGTGGTAGGCCGCGCCCATGCGCTTATAGGCCAGCACGTTGGCGTCGTCGAGCTCGGTCACCTGTTTGGCCAACGTTATGACTTTATCATATTCATACTGGCGCAACGAGACTTCCATGAGGGCCATGTAGCCGTCGATGAGCTGCTTCTTGTGGGCGGCCAGGGCGTCCGCGGGCGAGGCCGGCGGCGCGGCCGCCGGAGGCGCCGCGCGCTTGAGCCCCGACTTGGCCTCGATGGCCGCCAGCAAGGTCTCGGTCCGGCTGTCTCCGGGGCGCAGGCTCTGGGCGTAGGCCAGGTCGGTCAAGGCGGCCTGGTCCTTGCCGGCCAGGAACTTGAGCGAACCGTCGTAGAGCGCGGCCTGGGAGGACTCGGTGGTGAAGTCCTTGACCTCGGGGTAGACGTCCGAGACGAGCTTGAGCCGGGCCGCGCTCTCCGCGAGCCGGGCGTCGCCGGGCTTCAAGCCCACCACCTCGTTGAGCTTGGCCGCGGCGTCGCCGAACTTGCCGGCGCTGACGTCGAGCTTGGCCTGGCGCAGGAACTCGTCTATGGCCGTGCGCTTGAACAGGGTCAGCTCCTCCATCTGGTAGCGGAACTCGGGGGTCCCGACCTGGGCCAGGTCCTGGATGTTCTCCAGGATGGCCTCTCC
>JAQUNT010000188.1 GCA_028717525.1 Elusimicrobiota bacterium | reverse complement strand
GCCCTGGGGGATGCCCACGGTCGAGACCGAGACGTGCCGGGCGCCGATGCCGTGCTGCCTGGGGTCGAGCAGGTTCTTGAGGCTCTCGGCCACGGCCTCGTAGTTGGCCAGGGGCTCGCCCATGCCCATGTAGACCACGTTGTCCAGGCGCCCCTCCAAGCCTTCTCGCCGCATGTGCTGGCGCCAGAACAGGACCTGGTCCGTGATCTCCTCCGCGGTCAGGTCGCGCACGAACCCCATCCGCCCGGTGGCGCAGAAGGCGCAGCCGAAGGCGCAGCCCACCTGCGTGGACACGCAGGCCGTCCAGCGCCGCGGGCTCGGCCGCAGCAGCACCGTCTCCACGGCCTGGCCGTCGCGCAAAGACAGCGCCGCCTTGCGCGCGCGGCCGGCCGGGGAGACGCGCAGCTCGCGGAGCGCCAGGCTGAGGATGGGAGCCGACCGCGCGAGCGCGGCGCGCAGCTCCAGGGGCAGGACCGAGATCTCTTCGTACGAGGAGGCCGCGTGGCCGAAGACCGCCCGGCGCGCTTGCTCCAATCGATAGGGCGGCAGGCGCAGGTCTTGGATGACCTTGGCCGCGCGCCGGAGGTCCACTAAGCGACCCCCGCGGCGATGCGGCCGCCGGCGGGCGTGAGGAGCTTGGCGGCCGCGAGCCGGCCGGAACGTACGCAGTCCGGAAGGCCCGAGCCGCGATAGGATTCGCCGGCGAGGACCAGCCCGGGGCAGGACTGCAGGCAGGACTCCAGCCGCCGCACGCGCAAGGCGTGTCCGATGGTGTATTGGGGGTGGGCGGCCGGCCAGCGCGCCACCCGTGTCCAGCGCGGATGAGCCTCTCCCAGCCCCAGGATGTCGCGCAGTTCGTTGCGCACCGTGCGCGCCGCCGCGGCTTCCTCCCCGATCGCCTGGGAGTCGCGTCCGGCCCCTCCCAGCAGGCCCCGCAGCAGGAGCAGGTCGGCCGGCGCCCGGCCGGGGAACTTGCTCGAGCTGAAGACCGCGGAGGACAGGCGCCTGCCCTCGGACCGGGGCACGACGAAGCCGCAGGCGTCGAGCGGATGGGAGAATCCCTGGCGGTCGTACGCCAAGGTCACCACCGCGGCGGCGGCATAGGGTATCTCGCGCAGGATGCCGGCGAGCTCCGGGTCGAGCGCCTCCAGGACCGGGGCGAGAGCCGGGGCGGGCAGGGCCGCGATCACGGCGTCGAAGCACTCGGACCCCGCCGCGGTGCGCACCTCCCAGCCGCCGTTGCGGCGGGACACCTTGGTCACCGCCGCGCCCAGGCGCAGACAGCCGGCAGGCAGGCGCCGCGCCAGGGCCCCGGGCAGCAGCGCGAGCCCCCCGCGCAAGGTCACCGGATAGGAGGTCTCCGCCAAAGGCGCCAAGCGCCGGGTCCGCCCCCGCCAGCTCTGGCGCAGCAGGCCCCCGCGCCGCTCCATCTCCGCGAACTGCGGGAAGGTGCTGCGCAGGCTCAGGCGCGCCGGGTCTCCCTGGCAGGCGCCGGCCAGGATCGGCTCGGCCAAGCGCTCCAGCGCCTCACGGCCCAGGCGCCGGTCGAAGAAGGCCCCCAAGGACTCGTCGCTCTCCCCCTCCTCGGCCGGGATGAGCGGCTCGCCCAGCAGGCGCAGCTTGCCCCTCCAACTCAGCAGGTCGCTGAGCAGGAAGGGCCACCAGCGCACGGGCATGACTTGGCCCACGCCCTCGGGCAGGGGCCGCAGGCGGCCGCCGGCCAGGATGAGGAGCCGGCGATGGTGGTGGTCGACATGCATGAGCTCGGAGCCCAGCCCCAGCTCCCGCACGAGCTCCATGACCTGCGGCTTGGCCGTGCCGAAGGACTCCGGCCCGGTCTCGTAGAGCACCCCATCGTGGCTCTCGGTGAGGATCTTCCCCCCGGCGCAAGGCGCCGACTCGAACACGACGACCTCGGGAGGCTGATGGCGCCCGCCTCCCCGCTGGCGCAGCTCGTGGGCCGCGGAGAGCCCCGTGATCCCCGCTCCCAGCACCGCAACGCGGCTCGGCCTGCCCGGATTCATGGGGTCATATGATACTAAACGGCCAGGAGGGTGTCGGCCGTACGGAGGGTCTCCAGCAGAGTCTCGGCGGTCTTGGCGCGCAGGAGCTTGCGGCGCAGGTTCTCGTTGGTCAGCAGGGCCGCGATGCGGCTGAGTATCTTGAGCTGGACGATGGGGGTCGAGACCGGGGTCAGGATCAGGAAGACCAGGCGCACGGGCACGTTGTCCGGGCTGGCCCCGGGCACCGGCTTGGCGAAGCGGCCGACCGCGACGAACGGCCGCGCGAGGCCGGGCAGCCGCGCGTGCGGCACGGCCGCGCCGCGGCCAACCGCGCTGGGGAGCTTCGTCTCCCGGTCCCAGACGGCCTTGAGGACCTCGTCCTCGTCGAGCTCCGGGACCGCGGCCTTGAGCCTGGAGACCAGGAGGGCCACGGCCGCCCTGCGGTCCGCGGCCTGGAGCCCCACGGCCACGGCGGGTCCCACGACCAAGTCCGCCAGACGCCAGGCCTGGGGCAGGTCGAACTCGTCGTGGATCTCGCCGACGAGCTCCTCCATGATGTCCTCAAGGGTGATGAGGCCGCAGACGGAGCCCTGGGCGTTCCTGACCGCGGCCATGTGCACGCCCTTGTCCGGGAAGGTCTTGACCAGCTTCTCCAGGGATTCCCCCTCCCCGACCTCGGCCAGCTCGCGCCGGATCTGGCGCAGGTCCGGGGCCGGCCCTTCACACAGCTTGAGCACCAAGTCCTTGATGTGGACCATGCCCAGGACCCCGCCGAGCCCGCCGGAGCAGAGGGGGTAGCGGGAGAAGCGCCGCTGGCGGACGACCTCCAGGTTCTCGGCCCAGCTCTTGTCCACTGAGAGGAAAGCGATCCTCTCCGCGGGGACCATAGCGTCGGAGACCTTGGCCGAGCCCAGGTCGAAGAGGTTCTCGAGCAGCAGGAGGCGCTCCAGCGGGAAGGAACCCTTCTCCTGGGTCTCGCCCAGCAGCACGCGCATCTCCTCCTCGGAGACGACCGACTCCGATTCCGCGGCCGGCTTGAAGCCCAGGAGCCTGAGGATGGCTATGGACAGGCCGGACATGAGCACGACCACAGGCCGGATGGCGCGCGCATAGAGGCGCAGCGGGATGGCGCCCCACAATGAGACCATGTCCGCCTTCTGGATGCCGATGGCCCGGGGCACCAGCTCCCCCAGGACGATGTGGGCCAAAGACAGCAGCGCCAGCGCCAAGGCGAAGGCGCAGGCGTGCAGCGCCTGTCCAGGCAGGACCACGCCGACTCCGGCCAGGAGCCCCTCCAGCCAGCGGGCCAGCGCCGGCTCGCCGATCCAACCCAAGGCCAGGCTGATGACGGTGATGCCGGCCTGGCTGGCCGCCAGGTAGTCGTCGAGCTTGCCCAGGATGTCCTGGACCTGCACCGCGCGCTGGTTCCCCTTGCGGGCCAGCAGTTCGATGCGCGAGGAGCGGACCTTCACCAAGGCGAACTCCATCAGCACGAAGAAGGCGTTGCCCGCGATGAGCAGGAGGCAGATCAGCGTTAATGTGAACATCCGCGAGTATTATATAAATTGTCGTCCGCTTATGATATAATCACGGATAGTCGGAGGGACAATGGCAGAACCGCGCGAATTCAAGCCTCTAAAGGAAATGGGGACCATCTCCCTTTCGGAGACCACCCAGATCAAGTTCTACGTGGACGAGTACAAAGGCTACAAGTACGGCTCCGTGCGCACCTTCATCCAGGGGGATTCCTACACCGGCCCCACCAAGTCCGGCATCACGCTCAACGCCGGCCTCCTCGACGGGGTGATCCCGGTACTGGAGCGGCTCCCCAAGCAGCCGGACACCCTGGAGGACAAGGAGCTGGCGCGCTTCCCGAAGAAGGCGGGGGTCGAACTCGTCGTGCGCATCACCATCTTCCGCGACACCACCGGCGTGGACTTGCGCGAATGGGTCGAAGACTCGTCTTATAAGGGATGGTCCAAGAAGGGCGTGCGCATCCCTTACAAAGAAGTGCAGCAGGCGGTCGCGTATCTCAAGGAGATGCGCCAGCTCGTCGCGAAGGAATAGCGGACCGCGGGCCACTGGCGCGACGCGTCTTTCCCTCCTATAATAGAGCTATGCTCATCCGTGCGGCCCTCATCCTAGGCTTCGCCTTGCTGCCGGCCCGGCCGGCGCGGGCCGCGCTGGAGCCGGCCCCGGCCGCGCAGGTCGTGGGCCAGCTCGTGGCGCGCATCTTCGAGCAGACCCATCACAACCACCGGCCCATCGACGAGGCCTTGTCCCGGCAGTGGCTGCGCGACTATCTCGAATACTACGACTACAACCACATGTTCTTCGAGAAGTCCGACGTCGACGAGTTCGAGGCCCGCTACGGGGAACGCCTGGGCGACCTGGTCCACAACGGCGACATCTCCCCGGCCTACGAGATCTTCGAGCGCTTCCTCAAGCGCGCGCAGCAGCGCAAGGCCCAGGTGGAGCGGATCGCGTCCTCGTCCTTCACCTTCACGGAGGACGAGAGCCTGGTCGTGGACCGCCATGAGCTGCCCTGGCCCTCCGATGAGAAGGAGTCGGCGGAGCTCTGGCGCCTACGCGCCAAGTTCGACATCCTGCAGGAGCGGCTCGGGGGCACCAAGTCCGAGGAGCAGGTCAAGACGGTGCTGACCCGCTACGAGCGCATGCTGCGCAGCTTCAAGGAGTTCGACGCCAACGACGTGCTGCAGGCGTATCTCGACTCCCTGGCCCACTCCTTCGACCCCCACTCGGACTACATGGCGGCGCCGAGCGCCGAGAACTTCAATATCAGCATGAAGCTCTCCTTGGTCGGCATCGGCGCCGTGCTGCGGTCCGAGGACGGCTATGCCAAGATCATTTCTCTGGTGCCGGGCGGGCCGGCGGCCAAGGATGGGCGGCTCAAGCCCAACGACAAGATCGAGGCCGTGGCCCAGGGCGACGCGGCGTTCGTCGACGCCGTAGGCATGAAGCTCGACCGGCTGGTCCAGCTCATCCGCGGCGACAAGGGCACCACCGTGCGCCTGAAGGTGATACCGGCCGAATCCACGGACTCCGCCCAGCGGGTCATCGTCGTCCTGGTGCGCGACGAGATCAAGCTGACCGACCAGGAAGCCCGGGCCAAGATCTTCACGGTCCCGGAACCTGGCCCCGCGGGCCAGGACGGAAAGAGCTCCCGCATCGGGGAGATCGAGCTGCCCTCCTTTTACGCCGACCTCAAGGGCGCCAGCGACGCCAAGAGCACGACGCGCGACGTGCAGAAGCTCCTGGCCAAGCTGGAGTCCGAGGGCATCGACGGCCTGGTCCTGGACCTGCGCCACAACGGCGGGGGCTCGCTCTCCGAGGCGGTGGCCCTGACCAAGGTGTTCATCAACGGCGGCCCCGTGGTCCAGGTCAAGGACACCCGGGGCTTCATCCGGGTCCTGCGCACCCCCGTCCTGGACAGCGCGGTTTCCTACTCGGGACCCCTGCTGGTGCTG
>JAQUNT010000187.1 GCA_028717525.1 Elusimicrobiota bacterium | reverse complement strand
CTTCCAGCGCATGGAGCAGCTCCACGGCGAGCTGGCCGCGGCCAAGCAGGCCCTTCTGGAGAGCTACCTGACCGACCTCTCCAACGACCCGAGCCACTTCGTGCTCAAGGACGTGTTCCTGGACCGCTACATCAAGGCGGAGCAGGCCTACGACGCCGAGCTCATCAAGACCTTCGCCTCGGCCGAGGTCAAGGCCGACGGCACCTCGGCCCGGAGCCTGGACGCGATCTACGACGTGCGGCGCAGCCTGGCGCGCACCGCCGACGAGATCCGCTCCGGCCGGGGCCTGCGCGCCCTCGACGCCCTGATCATGCTCGAGCAGTCCCGCCTGGCCGCCGGCCGCTGGAGCGACGCCTCGCCGGCCGAGCTCGACGCCGCGGCCGCGGCCCTGCAGAACCTGCGCGAGATGCGCGCCCGCTGGGAACAGAAGGACGTTCAGCTGGCGCCCCTCTACAGCCTGACCCAGACCGGTCCGGACGGCCGCCGCCTCTGGACCTTGGACGGCTGGATGAGCGCCGAGCAGGTCGCCGACCTGCGCGGCCGGGGCCTCATCGAGGAGAAGGGCGGCCGCCTCTTCCTCAAGGACAAGGGCCTGGAGCTCCTGGGCGGGGTGGACGCCAGCGAGGCCGCGCGCGACCAGGCCGCGTCCGCCGCCAAGTCCAACCAGCAGACCTTGGACCTGCAAGGCGACATGCAGAAGGGCGACTTCGTGGCCGTCTCCGGCGGCGGGCAGAACGCGGTGCTGGGCTTCAACGCGGTGTTCGGGCCGCAGGGGCTGGCCGCGCAGGGCCGCCTGTTCTTCTTCGACGCCAAGGCCGACCCGGCCACCGGGCTGCGCCAGGCCGCGCATCCGCTCACGGCCCTGGCCCGCGAGCCGGAGGCCAATGAGGTCTACATCTACACGGGCAACCTGGCCCTGGACCGCGGCCGCTTCCCGACCGTGGAGAGCCTGCTGGCCTCGTCCCAGGCCAAGGACTTCAGCCGCCTGCTGGTCACGGAGAAGGGCGCCGAGGCCCTGATGTCCTGGTCGCGCGGCCGCGGCGTGGAGGAGGCCCGCCGGGGCTGGCTGGAGCTCAAGCTCAACGGCTACGGCTTCGCCCGCGACGGCCAGGGCCGGGTCTCCGAGCTCTACCTGAGCGAGGACGACTTCCGGGCTGCTATGAAGTCTCTCCAAAATGCAGCCCAGGACCTGCGCGCGGCCCAGGACGACCTGGCCCGGGCCCAGCAGAAGGCGGAGGAGCTCCAGAAGGACGCCGACGCCCGCCAGGACGAGGCCAAGCGCGCGGGGCTCGACTACCAGCGCTCGCAGTCCGAGGTCCGCGCGGACCTGCGCGACGCGGCCTACGCCTCGGTGCAGCGCCAGCGCGGCGAGTCCGATGAGGACTTCGCGGCCCGGCAGCAGGCCGCCTTGGACCAGTCCGTGGCCAAGGACCGCGGCTACAAGGACGCCCAGAAGGGCTTCGAGCCGGTGGCCAAGGCCGCGGCCCTGGCCTCCGACAAGCTGCGCGAGGCCAAGGCCGAGCAGGACAACAAGGAGCGGGCCCTGCGCCAAGCCGAGGCCATCCTGGAGCACTCCCGGACCTGGAGCCTCTACCGCAGCGCGGACCTGGAGCTGGGCCTCGACGCGGCCTACCGCGTGGCCGCGGCCCGCGCGCCGCCGGTCTACGGCACGCTGCCGCTGGACGAGTCTTTGGGCAGCGCGGCCGTGCGCAGGGTCTCGGGCGAGCTCCTGGCCGCGATCGTGGACGAGCAGGGCGGGGTGCGCGCCATCACGGACCCCGAGGAATTCTCCCGAGCGGCCCAGACCTGGACCATCAAGTCCGTGGCCATGGGCGGCGCGGCCGACGCGGCCAGCGCGGACGGACGCCTGGTGCGGCCCACCTACCGGCTGAGCCACTACGAGACGGCGCAGGGACTGCCGGTCACCCTCAACACCCGCTTCCTGGCCCAGACTTTGGACGGCGCCAAGTCCCAGGAGTCGCGCGCCAAGCACTGGGCCATCATGCCCTACAACTGGGGCAACCTGCTCCTGGAGATCCCGCGCGGCATCGTGGGCACCCCCGTCGAACTGCTGACGGGACGCGACCCGAACCAGCACCACTACCTGGGCCGCGCCACCATGTACAAGACCGAGGGCGGCGAGACCGAGCGCTACGGCTTCTTCCGCAAGGTCGCCAACGTCATCGACATCCTCAACCTGCTGCCCGACCCGGTGGGCCGCTACTACGACCCCAGCCAGTTCCCGTCGGTGGTGCAGGTCGATTCCCGCATCCTGCCCGGCCAGAGCATCTTGGACAAGGAAGTGCGCAACCTCGACGAGCGGAACCAGAAGGATATCCACTTCGGCGTGAGATCCGCGGCGCGCGCCGCGGGGCAGAGCCTCCAGAGCCTGCTGGCCGCGCGGGAGCGGACCCTGGCCCGGTTCCAGGGCGGCAGCGAGGAACTGCTGGTCGCGCAGGTGCGCGGCCGCGCCGGGACCTACCTGGAGTCGAGCCTGACCGGGCGCCACGGCCGCGAGGCCATCGGCGACGCCCTGAAGAACCCGCTGGTGGCGCAGGAGTCGGCCGCGGACGGCTCCGGCGTGCGCGGAGTCACCCTCTCGGCCGCGCCGGGCAACCTGGCTGTGGACCGCGTGGAGCGCCGCGTGAACATCATCGCCGGGGTCGGCCAGTACGAGGCCCAGGCCGAGGCGCTCAAGGGCTATTCGGAGCGTCTTGAGCAGCGCGCCGCCGAGGCGCGGCAGAAGGCTCCCGGGCTGGCCGCGGAGCTCGCTGCGGCGCAGCGCGAGCTCTCCGCGCAGGTCCAGCGGCGCGAGGGCGCCAGCCGCGAGGAGGACGCCCTCTGGCAGAGATACCACGAGCTGGCCTGGCGCATCGGGGCGCAGAGACTGCTCGAGGCTGAGCTGGCGCGCGTGCAGGCCGAGGCGGCCGAGCTGCGCCAGCAGAAGGCTTGGTGGCAGAGCTACCTCGACCGGTTGAGCGCCGGGCCCCAGCCTCTGCCGGTCCCGGGCCCGGTCCAGCCGGGCCAGCCCATGTCCTCGTTCTGGGTCTGGTTCGCGGCGCTCTCCGGGTTTGCGGCCGTGGTCAGCGCGGTCTGGCACTGGCTCAGGCGCCGCCGGACCTTCCAGCCCGCCTAGCCGGGTCCAAGGACCCAGGCCGGTGCCAGGCTTAAGATGATTCCCCCGGCTCTGAAGGACACGCCCAGTTGAATCAGACGGCCGGCTATGCACAGGATTCACAGGCCTTGGTGCCAGAGTTTAGAAACATGGGCCTTGGGCCTGGTCCCGGCGGCATAGGACCTTTGCCTGAGTGAAGATGGAACCTAGGACCCATTGCCCGCGAAGTGCCAAGTGATACATTAGGAGCATGAAAGGCCGCTTCTCGGCGGTGTCCTTGCTTTCCGTTAGCGTCTGTCTCTTGGGCGCGGGCACCGCCTCAGCCGCCAACATGACCTCGGCCCAGGTCCCGACGCGCGCCGGCGTGACCGGGCCGACGGTGCTGGCCCCGGTCAACAGCGGCGGCCCGTCTTTGCAGAGCGGCCTGGGCAACATCGACCTCACCAAGGGGACCCTGCAGAACCTGCCCGGCGTGACCTCCTTGCTCCCCTCCGCCAAGAAGTCCGGCGCGGTCAAGTCGGCGGCCGACTTCTTCTCGGACCTGGGCCTGCCCGCGGTCAAGATGAACCTGCGGCAGGACGCGGCCCCGCCGTCCTTGCCCGGTTCGCTCATCCCGGGCGCTGACGAGACGCAGGCGGCCTACAACAGCATGAACCCGGCCTCGCCGGCGGCCTTCGCCGTGGAGACCATGTCCGAGTACGGGCTGACCAAGCCGCAGCCCGCGCGCCGGGACCTGCCGGACGGGACCTTGAAGCCGGGCCCGGGCGGCGGCATGACGGCTTTGACCCGCTCGGCCTCGAAGCTGGCGGCCAAGAGCGAGGCGGTGGGCGCCCAACTGCGCGCCGCGGCTCAGCCCGGCGCTTTGGCGACTCCCGAGAACGCCCAAGGCCTGGGCGTGCGGCTGATGAACATCCTGACCGACGAGCGGGGCCAGGACGGCTCCAACCCCAAGCTGGCCTCCGGCGTGCGCGGCGCGCAGGCGGACCCCTGGCTGTCGGCTCCGTCCGGGGCTCGGCCGCTGGCCGCGGCCGCGCAGCCGGGCGGCCGCTCCTTGGGCGGGGGCTGGGTCTACGACGTGCCCGCCATGAGCGGCGGCTATTGGCTGGCCTACCGGCAGTCCGTGGGTCCGGGCGCCTCCGCGGCCTCTTCCGAGGGCGGCATGGGCGGCGTGGCCCTGCTGGCCCTGCAGGTCTCCCGGCAGAGCCTGATCCTGTCCGTGGTGGACGCCCCGGCGCGCGGCTTGGCCCTGCGCCTGGCCGAGGACTCGGCTTTGGCCATGGTGGAGCGCGTTCCGGCGGCCTTCGTGGCGGCCGAGGCCATGGGCGCCTCTCAGCTGCGCGACGCGGTGGCTTCGCCTTCCCTGGCGCCGCGGCCGGTGCCCCTGCCTCTGGGCCCGCAGGTTCAGGAGGCCCAGACCGAGGTGTTCTCCTTCCTGCAGACCGCGGGCGACGGCCCGGCCGCGGACGAGCCGGGCGCCGGCCTGTCCCGCCGCCCGTCGCGGCCGGGCTCGGCGGCTCCGCTGCGCGCCCCGGTCCCGGCCTCGTTCCCGGACCCGCTGCTGGCCGCGAGCCTCCTGCCCCTGCTGGGCCTGCTCATCGTGCGCTCGCGCCTGTTCTCCTAGGCGCGGCCGCGATTCTGATATACTGGTCCTGATTCCCGCATCTCGCCTGCGGCGATAGTGTTATCGGAGGAACGATGATGAGATCATTTGGTCTGGCGCTGACCCTGTGCCTGGCGGCCTCGGCCGCGCGCGCCGACGACCTGCGCCTGTCCGCCAGCTTCGAAGGCGGCAAGCGCTACCGGTCCGGCAAGATCGACGTGGTGGTGATGGAGGGGGACTTCCATCAGATGGGCCGGCAGTACGGCGGCCTCATGAAGGACGAGCTCAAGGAGTTCTACGAGATGGCCGTCAAGCAGCTCGGCGTGGGCACCAAGAAGCTCTCCTGGGACGAGGCCGTCTCCGGGGCCAAGGCCATGCTGGAACGCAACCCTTTCTACGTGCGCGAGTGGGTGCGCGGCATGGCCGAGACCTCGGGCCTCGGCCAGGAGAAGCAGGTCCTGCTCTCCGAGTCCATCCTGGCCCTGGCCACCGAGGCAGGCTGCTCCGGCCTGATGGCCTGGGGGGACTACACCAAGGACGGCGCGGTCCTGGCGGGCCGCAACTGGGACCTGGGCACCAAGGCCCTGGCCCCCTACCAGAAGTTCCTGACCGTGAACGTCTTCAACCCGACCGGCTTCGGCCAGGGCGTGGCGGACATCAACTACGCGGGCCAGACCCTCTGGCAGACGGCCATGAACCAGTCCGGGCTCTACTACGACCTGCAGAACGGGTCCATGTCCGACCCCACGGCCGGCAAGAACCGCATGAACTCCAAC
>JAQUNT010000186.1 GCA_028717525.1 Elusimicrobiota bacterium | reverse complement strand
CATTACACGGATACTCACAACCCCTACACCCCCCCGCCTCCATACGACAAGCTTTATTTCCGAGGCCAGGTCGCAGAGCGTTTCCAGAGACGGCGCGGCAACATCCTGTTCCATGCTCATGAGAATTTCTCCAAGGAGGAGATCGATGGGACGGTCTCCTACCTTCGTGCTTACCTCAAGGCCGATCCCGCCGCTCTGAAGTATGTGCTCTCTCAATATGACGGCGAGATCAGATATGTGGATGATCACATCGGCGCTCTGCTCGATGAATTGCGGGACCTGCGGCTGCTCGACAAGACTTTGATCATCCTGACCTCCGACCACGGGGAGGAATTCATGGACCACGGCGACCTGTTCCATGGACCGCATCTTTACGACGAGATCCTGCACGCTCCCTTGGTGGTCCGCTTGCCCGGGGCCGTTCCCAAAGGCAAGGTGGTCGACCAGGTCGTACGCTCCATCGACGTCATGCCCACCATCCTGGATATCCTGGACCTCCAGCCCCGGATCACCATGCAAGGAACCAGCCTGCTGCCGTCGCTGGACCAGGATATCGATCTCGAGCTCGAAGCGTATGCCCAATCCCGAAGGGATCCGCCTTTCGCCGTGACCAAAGCCGGCCGGACGATCCGCAGGCATCTCAAGGAAGCCGCGGCGGTGAGGACCGACGGCTGGAAGCTCATATCGACGCATGACCTCGGAACCGGCGCGTACGAGTACGAACTCTATGATCTCAGGAAGGACCCCAAGGAGTCGGTCAATCTGGCCGCGCGCCGGCGCGAGGTGACCGAGGTCCTGAAGCAGAAGCTGCGCCGTTGGCGGGAAGACGGCCGCCGGAGGGCGGACTAGGGACCGCGCTCCCGGCTATTCGAAGATGAATCTCCCCAGACCCTTCCTGAAGGGCGACAGGAGCCTCAGCAAGGAGTCTCCCCAGGGGGATTCATAGATGAAGAACATCAGGGCCTTCTTCAGGGACGTTCCCCTGTAGACGTTGTAGCCGAACCACTGATTGCGGCGCCTGATGAGGCGGTCCGGGAACTCGGGCATGTCCAGGAGCGAGGAGCGGAAGGTCACGTAGGAAGGGGGCAGCGCCATGCCCGCCGGGAGATAGCCCAGCTTCACGGCCCGGTCGTGCAGCTCGGTCCCGGGAAGCGGGAAATAGATGGTCAGGGTGTACATGTCGGGCTGGATCTGCCTGATGAGCTCCTCGGTGTCGTCGAACATCCGGGGGGTCTCTCCGGGGAAACCGATGATGATGAAAGCCTCGGTGGTGAAACCCAAGGACTTGGCGCAGGCGAAGGTCTTGAGCGCCTCCTCGTTCGAGAAATCCTTCTTGATGACGGTCCTGCGGAACTCCTCGTTGCCGGTCTCCACGCCGAAGCTGATCCTGCGCCCGCCCGCGTCCTTGAGCCTCTTGAGGATCTCCAGCCTGCGCACCGGGATATGCCCGAAGAAGTCGAAGGGCAGGCCGACCTCGCGTCCGTAGAGCCCGCAGAACCGCTCCACGAGCTCCTCGTTGAGCATGAACGTGTCGTCCAGGAAGACCAGGTCCTGGATGTCGTAGCGCCTGCGGCACTCCTGGATCTCCGCGACCACCCTCTGGGCGGAATGGCAGCGCACGTATCTCCCCGCCTGCTTGGCGGCGAGCGCCTTGTTGGAGCAGAACGCGCACCCGAAAGGACAGCCGCGGGTGAGCCGGAAGGCGTTGCGGTGCGAGATGGGCTTGAGGCCGAAATGGCGGGAGGGCGCCGCCGCGGCGAACAGCTCGCGGTCCACGGGAGGCAAAGAGTCGATGTCCGAGAGGAACGGCGCCGGGTCGTTCTTGACGATCCGGCCCCCATGCTTGACGTGAAGCCCGGCCGTCCCTTCCGGACGCTCGCCTCTTTCCAGGGAGCTCACCACCTCCAGCAGGACGCGCTCCCCTTCCCCGACGCAGACCGCGTCGAGCCGCTCGCAGTCGAGCAGGCAGCCGGGGTTGAGCGTGGGGTGGGGACCGCCGAAGATGGTGAAGACGGCCGGGTCCGGCACCAGAGCCAGGAGATCCTTCACGAAGCGATACTGGTCCCAGGTCACGTAGAAGGCGATGACCTGGGGCTTGAACTCCGCCACCTGCCTCTGGAACTGCGCCGCGTCGTAGTGCGGCGCCATGTAGCAGAGCCGGATGTCGCGCTGGCCGTGCTTCTTCAGGTAGGCGGACAAGGAAGCCAGGCCGTACTGGAAGCCGTAGCTCCCCAGCTTGAGGTTGATCATCGTGTAGACGAAGAGTATCCTCATGTCCCTGAGCACCTGAGGCTCATGAGCCGGAAGAAGCCTCTGAGATAGCTTTTCAACACGTCGATATTCCGTATGGAGCTCAAGGCCCTGAGGAGGTAAGCGGGGCGCAGGTAGAACCCCCGCGCTGCCCTCGCGTAAGCCTCCTTCAGGTACTCGGGCGTCAGCCCTTCCTGGTAGAACCAGATCTCGGTCCCGCTGTATGAAGGATGGTCCCAGACCTCCTGGTTCAGGCGATAGCCGCGGATGATCTTCTCCCTGAGCTTGGAGCCGAGCGGCATGGCGAGGTTGAACCCGGCGAAACCGAGGTCGAGCTCATGGGCGAGGGCGATGGTCTTCTCCACGGTCTCCACGGTCTCTCCGGGATAGTTCAGGATGAACATCCCGTTGGCCGCGATACCGGCCGCGTTGGTCCACCGCACGGCGTCCCGCGCCTGCTTGGTGGTGGTGCCTTTGTCCATCTTCTTGAGGACCTCGTCGTCGCCGGACTCGATGCCGTAGCTGATGCTGCGGCAGCCCGCCCGCCTCATGAGCCCCAGGAGCTCCGGATCCACTTCATCCACCCTGGCCGAGCATCTCCAGACGATGTCCAGCCTCCTCTCCGCCAGCAGCTCGCACAGGCGGACCAGGCGCTGCCGCGAGACGGTCAGCGTGTCGTCGTAGAACTTGAGCTCGCGCACCCGGTACTTGCGGATCATCTCCTCGATCTCCGCCACGATGCTCTCGGGAGCGCGCAGCCGCACGCGCCCCAGCCACACGGCCTTGTCGTCGCAGAACTCGCAATGGTAGGGGCAGCCGCGGGCCGAGAGGATGGGCAGCTGGGGCAGCCTGAGGAACTGGCCGGGAGCCAGGCGGCCGTAGGCGGCGAGGTCGAAAAGGTGCCTGGCGGGCAGGGGTATGGAGTCGATGTCCTCGATGAGGGGACGCCGCGGGGTCTCCTGGATCTGGGCCCCGCGCCGGAAAGCGATGGACTGAACGCTCTCCAGGTCCCCGCCCCGGCCCAGGCAGTCGAGGAGCTCGGCCGCGGTCTGCTCCCCTTCGCCGATGACCGCTATGGAGAGGGCTTCGCATCTGCCCAGGACGTCCTGGCCCCCGTAGGTCGAGGGGTAGGCGCCGCCGACGATGAGTGGGACCTTGCCGTCCAGGCCCCTGGCGGCCTCCGCGAGGCCGCAGGTGCTGCGGATGGAAGCGATGGTGGTACTGAAGCCGATGGCGCCCAGGCCGCCCTGCCGGACGCGCTCCAGGAACTTGTCCCGGGGGTCTTTCGCGGCCTGGAAATCGATGACCTCGACCTTGTGTCCGCGCTCCTCCAACGCGGCGGCCAGGTAGGCCAGGCCTATGGGGAAGGAGGTGTCGCCGCTGTAGATGAAGCCGGGCACGGGCTTGTCGTCGAGAGGGGGCTGGACGAGCAGGACGTTCATCGGGCGGCCTGCCCGAGGACGAGATGCTTGAGGAAATTGGCCACGGCCTCGGGCCGCAGAGAAAGGATCATGGATTCTTCGATGCCGAAATTGCAGTAGTGCCGGGCGCAGGGATTGCGGCTGAGCTTGGCGAAGGCGGCCTTGAAGCCGAGCTCGCAGCCGTTGGGCAGGCCGGCCTCGCCGAGCTGCAGGCCGCAGGCCCCGATATTGCCGCGGCAGTCCACGGCGCAGTAGAGGTCTCCGGCCTTGCAGTCCAAGGGCCGCTTCCGATAATCGCCGTTCGCCATGTAGCGCAGGAAGGTCCAGGAGCTCAAGACCGGATACCCTTGCTTCTTCTTCTCGATGAGGGCTTGGTAGGCCTTGCGGCATTCCTCCTCTGTCGGGACCAGCTTCTCGAATTCGGCCCGGGAGATGGAGCGGGGATGGTTGAAGAGCAAAGTGAACATGGCGGAGAAGCCCATGTCGCGGGCCAGCTCGAGGATGGGGCCGGTCTCCTGGAGGTTGAGCTTGGTCAGGACCGTGCTGGTGATGACCGGCTTGCCGAGCTTCCTCATGGCCGCGATGCCTGCCACGGCTTTCTGGTAGGAGCCGGGCGCGCGCAGCGAGTCGTGGACGGTTTCGGAGCCGTCGAGGCTTACCAGGACGAGGTCGAGCTCCTTCAACCTGGGGGCCATGTCGGCCAGGAGGGCGCCGTTGGTGGCGAGGTTGACGATGAGGCCTTTGGCCTTGGCGTAGGCGATGAGGTCTGGGATGTCTGCTCTGAGCAGGGGCTCGCCGCCGGTGAGTCCGATCCGGCGCGCGCCGAGTCCGCAGAAGTCATCCATGAGGGAATGGACCTGGGCCGTGGTCATCTCCGGCATGCCGTCCTTGGTCTGGCTGCAGTAGCGGCATTTGAAGTTGCAGCGGTCGGTGAGTTCGACGGAGACGGACAGGGGGATCCGGCGGCCGAGGACGCAGGCTTGGAACGCGGAGGCGAGGGCGGCCAAGAACCGCGGTGTTCTCATCTCCGGGAGGGCGTCCACTCCCTAATCGAGCCGCTTCCGGCTCTCTTTGTCGAAGAGGTGGATGCCCGCGAGCTGGAAGCGCATGGAGACCGAGTCTCCCGGCTTGCCCGCGAAGGAAGCGTCCACCGTGGCCAGCAGGCGCTTCTCGCCCGCCTTGAGATAGAGGTTGCGCTTGTAGCCCAACAGCTCCACGACCTCTATGGCCGCCGTCATCGGTTCGCTGCAGGAGTCGCCGTCGGCCCCGTTCACGCTGATCCCCTCGGGCCGCACGCCCAGGATCACCGGGCCCGAAGCGCGCCCGCCCGGCAGCGGGAAGCCCAGGTCCGGGCTCTGGAACACTCCCCCCTCCAGCGCGCCCTCGATGAAGTTCATGGTCGGGCTGCCGATGAAGCCGGCCACGAAATGGTTGGCCGGCCTGGAGAAAGCCTCGGCCGGGGTGCCCACCTGCTGGATGAGCCCCCCGTTCATCACGGCCATGCGCGAGCCCAAGGTCATGGCCTCCACCTGGTCGTGGGTCACGTAGACGATGGTCGCGCCCAGGCGCTGGTGCAGCTTGGCGATCTCCACGCGCATCTCCTCGCGCAGCTTGGCGTCCAGGTTGCTCAGAGGCTCGTCGAACAGGAAAGCCTTGGGCTTGCGTACGATGGCGCGGCCGATGGCCACGCGCTGGCGCTGGCCGCCCGAGAGCTGGCGCGGCGTGCGCCCCAGCAGGCTCTGGATCTGCAGGATGCCGGCCGCCTCCTGGACCCGCTGGTCGATCTCGCCTTTGGGCAGCCGGCGCAGGCGCAGGCCGAAGCTCATGTTCTCCGCGACCGTCAT
>JAQUNT010000185.1 GCA_028717525.1 Elusimicrobiota bacterium | reverse complement strand
CGGGCGCGGTCCAGGCAGGAGGCGCAGGCGCCCAGGGGCAGGCTGGAGAGCAGCGCGGCCGCTTCGGCCTCGGAGAGGCCTTCCAGGGCCATGGCCGCCTGCTGGGGGTCCACGTCGATGAAGCGCTTGACCAAGGCGAAAGCGGCGTGGCTCTTGGCGCCCATGGGGGGACTCATCTTAACAAATCCGGAAAATGTTAAGATGGTCGCCGATGATCTGCACGTCCTGCAAGAAGGCCGAGGCCGTGGTCTTCATCAAGCATATCGCCGACAACCAGGTTTCCCAGTCCGCGCTCTGCGCCGCCTGCGCGGCCAAGGCCCACGTTCCGCTCAACCCCGTCAACCCGATGGCCGCCTTCCTGCAGCTGGCCGCCAAGGCCGCCGCGCCCCGCGTCCGGGTCCCGGCCGCGGCGAGCTGCCCGGGCTGCGGCACGTCCTGGGCGGATTTCCGGGAGAGCGGCCGCCTGGGCTGCGCCCGTTGCTACGACCATTTCGCGGCCCTCCTGCGGCCGCTCCTGCCCCGCGTCCACGCGGGAGCCACCGTTCACCGCGGCAAGACCCCGCGGCCCCGCGCATGAACCTCCAGGGGATGCTGCGCTGCCGCATGGGCT
This sequence comes from Elusimicrobiota bacterium, assembly GCA_028717525.1. Lineage (GTDB taxonomy): Bacteria > Elusimicrobiota > Elusimicrobia > UBA1565 > UBA9628 > UBA9628. The sequence continues at coordinate 4,913 of JAQUNT010000185.1, read as the reverse complement.
GGGTCCAGGCCGACGGGCCCAGCGCCGACGTGGTGCTCGCCAGCCGCGTGCGCCTGGCGCGCAACCTCGCCGCGGCGCAGTTCCCGGGCCGGGCCCGGGCCGCGGCGCTGCGCGCCGTGCGCGAGCAGGTCTTCGCCGCGGCGCGGCAGACCTATCTCAAGGACGCGGCCTATCTCGAGCTCGACGGCTGCGACGCCGTCGACCTCAGGTTCCTGGCCGAACGCCACCTCATCAGCCCAACGCTCGCGTCTGTTCCCGGCTCGGGCGGCGCCGTCGTCGACCCGCGCGAGTGCGTCAATCTCATGGTCAACGAGGAGGACCACCTGCGCCTCTTCGCGCTGGCGCCGGGACTGGACCTGCGCCAGGCCGCGCGCGTCGCGGGCGGCCTGGATGACGAGCTCTCCGGCGCCCTGGACTTCGCCTTCCGGAAGGACTGGGGCTACCTGACCGCCTGCCCGACCAACCTGGGCACGGGAATGCGGGCCTCGGTGCTGATCCATCTGGCCGGCCTGGGCCTGGCGGGGCTGCTCAACAAGCTCCTGGAGGCCCTGCCCCGCGCCGGGCTCATCGCGCGCGGACTCTACGGCGAGGGCACCAAGGTGATGGGGGACTTGTTCCAGATCTCGAACGCCACGGCCCTGGGGCGCACCGAGGCCGAACTGGCCGCCGCGGTGGAGAGCGCGGCGGAGTCCTTGGTGCGGCGCGAGAAGGAGGCCCGGCAGGAGCTGGCCGCGGGCTCCAGCCGCATCCGGCTGGAGGACATGGTGTACCGCTCCATCGGCGCCCTGACCGGGGCGCGCCTGCTGTCCTTCGCGGAATCCTGCCACCATCTCTCGGCCCTGCGCCTGGGGCTCTCTCTGGGCTGGGAGGTCCCCGGCGGACTGGCCGTGGTCAACGAGCTCATGATCCTGACCCAGTCCGCGCATCTGGCGATGCTGGCGGGCAAGCCCCTGTGCGAAGAGGATCAGGCCGTCCTGCGGGCCTCGCTGGTCCGCCGCAGGCTGAGCGGGAAGTGACCCTGACGGAAAATTGGTAGACTAGAGCCCCACAGGAGGACCCATGGCTTTCAACCTGCTTCCCAAGGAAGAGAAGTTCTTCAGGCTCTTCGAGGCCCAGGCCGATTACAACACGAAGGCCGTCAAGGCCTTCAAGGAGCTGGTGAAGAACTGGGACGACAAATCCACGGCTTTCGAGGTCATCCGCGAGATCGAGCACGAGGCCGACATCACCACGCACGAGATCTACGATAAGCTCAATCGGACCTTCATCACCCCCTTCGACCGGGAAGACATCAACAAGCTGGCCGGCGAGATGGACGATATCGTGGACATGGTGCAGTCCCTCTGCAACCGCATGCACCTCTACCACATCCGGAACTCCACGCCCGACCTGGTGCAGCTCATCGACATCCTGGACCAGGCGGTCGACGCCATCCGCAAGGCTATCTGCGACCTCCAGGACAAGGCCAAGACCCGCCGGGTGCTGGACTACTGCATCGAGGTCAACCGCCTGGAGAACACCGGCGACCACGCCCGCGACATGGCGCTCTCCAAGCTCTTCGAGGGCGACCCCGACCCTATCGACGTGATCAAATGGAAGGAGATCTACGAGCTGGTCGAGGCGGCCATCGACAAGTGCGAGGATATCGCCAACACCGTCGAGACCATCCTGGTCAAGCAGGCCTGAGGCCGGCCATGGACCAGATCCTGGCGCTCCAGCAGGCTGAGATCAAGCTGTCGGATGTCAGCGGCCGCGTCGTGGTCCTGTCCTGCATGCTCGAGGACCTCCTCTTCCGCGCCCAGCGCATGGCCCGCGCCGCGACGGGCGACCCCGCGGCCGAGGCCGCGCGTGCCGCGTTCGCCGGCGACCTGCGGGCCCTGCGGCGCGACGTGCACTCTTTCGGCCGGGATTACGCCGGCCTCGCCGCCGCGCTGTCGGGCATCGAGCCTCCGGCCGGCCCCGACGAGCCGTCCGCGGCCCGGGTCCGGACGGTCAGGCGCCTGACCGCCCGGCTGCACCGCAGCCTCGCCACCCTCCTGGACCAGGCCGTGCTGGCGCACCGGCACATGCGGGAGGCCGAGCATAAGGCGCAGGCCTGGGGGCTCGTCGAGGAGCTGGGGAACGTGTCCCAGCAGGCCGAGACCCTGGCCGCGGAGGCCAATCGGCTGCTGGCCGCGGAGAGCGGCAAAGCTCCCGCCGAGCCGACCCTGCGCCTGCGCGCGGCGATCCCGCTGCGGCCCGTGGGCCGGCTGCTGGTCAGTCCGCAGGACGCCGGGACGCCCTAGCGCACTGCCGTGCGCTAGCCTTCGACTCGGATCGAGACGATCTCGTCGTTCTGCTGGATGGCGTCGACCACGTCCTGGCCCGCAGTCACCTGGCCGAAGACGGTGTGGATCCCGTCGAGGTGCGGCGTGGGCAGGTGCGTGATGAAGAACTGGGAGCCGTTGGAGCAGGTTCCGGAGAGCTTCTTGCCCGTGTCGGGGTCGTGCTCGCAGGAGCCGGCGTGGGCCATGGAGAGGGTACCCTTGCCGTGCTTGAGCTTGGGCCGGATCTCGCACTCGATCTTGTAGCCCGGCCCGCCCGTGCCCACGCCGGGGCCGCCGTCGCGGCTGAGGGGGTCGCCGCCCTGGATCATGAAGTCCTTGATGACCCGGTGCCACTTCTGGCCGTCGTAGAACTTGGAGTTGGCGAGCTTCTCGAAGTTGAGGACGGTGCCTGGGCACTCGGCGTCGAAGAGTTTGATCTGGATGGTTCCGCGGCTGGTGACGATGGTGGCTGTCTTCATGGATTGAATCTAGCAAATTCTTGGCCGGTTGGGACCCTGCCGGGCGGGCCCCGTCCCGCTATGGTAATATGGACCGCGGCGGGCCCCGCAGGGCCCGCGCGAGGAGGCTCCCATGACTCAGGCCGCCGCGGTCCATGAAGGCACGGTGACTTTCCGGGGATATAAGGTCTGGTACCGCATCGTGGGCGAGCGCGAGGCGCCCGGCAAGCTGCCCCTGCTTTGCCTCCACGGCGGGCCCGGGGGCGCCCACGACTATCTCGAGCCGCTGGAAGCCATGGCGGCCACGGGCCGCCGAGTCATCTTCTACGACCAGCTCGGCTGCGGCAGATCGGACCAGCCGCACGACCCCTCCCTGTGGACCGTGCCCCTGTTCGTGGAGGAGCTGGCCGCGATGCGCCGGGCCCTGGCCCTGGAGCGCGTGCACATCCTGGGGCAGTCCTGGGGCGGGATGCTGGCGTTGGAGCACGCCTTGACCAAGCCTTCGGGCCTGGCGAGCCTGATCCTCGCCGACTCTCCCGCCAGCATGCGCCAGTGGGCGAGCGAGACCGGCCGGCTGCGCGCCGAGCTTCCGGAAGAGGTCCGCAGGACCCTGTCCGGGCACGAGGCGGCCGGGACCACGGACGATCCGGCGTATCAGGAGGCCATGCTGGTCTTCTACCGCCGTCATGTCTGCCGCCTGGACCCCTGGCCCGACTGCCTCAACCGGTCCTTCGCGCAGCTGGGGCGCAACCCCGAGGTCTATCATGCGATGAACGGGCCGAGCGAGTTCACGGTGACCGGGAACTTCAAGGACTGGGACATCACGGCCCGCTTGGGCGAGATCCGCGTTCCCGCGCTGGTGCTCTCCGGCCGCCACGACGAGGCCACCCCCGCCATCGCCGGGACGGTCCACCGGGGCATTGCGGGCTCGCGCTGGGTAATCTTCGAGAACAGCTCGCACATGCCGCACCTGGAGGAGACGCCGCTCTACCTGCGGGAGCTGACGGGATTCCTCGACGCGGTGGAGTCCGGCCTCTCCTCATTTGACGGCCCCCGCGTCGGATGCTAACATAGGCGGCACCATGACTATGAAAGCCTTGGTCAAGAAGAAGAAGGAGAAGGGGCTCTGGCTGGAGGATGTGCCCGAGCCGTCCATCGGCGCGCACGAGGTCCTCATCAAGATCCGCCAGACCGCCATCTGCGGCACGGACGTGCACATCTACCAGTGGGACGAGTGGTCTCAGAAGACCATCCCGGTGCCCATGCACGTGGGCCATGAGTTCGTGGGCGACATCGTCAAGCTGGGCGGCGACGTGCAGGGCCTGGAGGTCGGGGAGAAGGTCTCCGGCGAAGGCCACCTGGTCTGCGGCCACTGCCGCAACTGCCGCGCCGGCCACCGGCACCTCTGCATCAACACCAAGGGCATCGGGGTCAACCGGCCCGGCTGCTTCGCCGAGTACTTGGCCCTGCCCGCGGAGAACGTCTTCCCCATCCCGCACGGCGTCACCGACGACGAGGCCTCCATCCTCGACCCCCTGGGCAACGCGGTGCACACGGCCCTGGCCTTCGACCTGGTCGGCGAGGATGTGCTCATCACGGGCGCCGGCCCCATCGGCATCATGGCCGCGGCCATCTGCCGGCACGTGGGCGCGCGCCACGTGGTCATCACGGACCTCAACGAGTACCGCCTGGAGCTGGCGCGCAAGGTGGGCGTGGTCAACGCGGTGGATGTGCGCTCCACCAAGCTGGCCGAGGTCATGCAGAAGCTGCACATGACCGAGGGCTTCGACGTGGGCCTGGAGATGTCCGGCAGCCCGGCGGCCTTCAACGATATGCTGGGCGCCCTGAAGATGGGCGCCAGCGTGGCCCTGCTGGGGATATTGCCCGGCGACACCAAGATCCCCTGGAACCAGGTCATCTTCAAGGCCTTCACCCTCAAGGGCATCTACGGCCGCGAGATGTTCGAGACCTGGTACAAGATGTGCGCCATGCTGCAGAGCGGCCTCGACATCAAGCCCGTCATCACGCACCGCTTCCCCTATCAGGAATATGAGAAGGGCTTCGCGGCCATGATCTCCGGGAATTCCGGCAAGTTCATCCTGGACTGGTCCAAATGCAGGAGTTGATATAATGGCTACAGTGCTCTCCA
>JAQUNT010000184.1 GCA_028717525.1 Elusimicrobiota bacterium | reverse complement strand
GGAAGATGGCCAGGCTCCGGCTCTTGGCCTCCCTGAGCTGGGCCGGCAGGCCGCGCTTGAGGTCGGCTTCCGTGCTCTTGATCTGGCGCTCCAGCTGGCTCTTGTTGCTGTCGTAGAGGTGCTCCTGCATCGCGCTCAAGGTCATCTGCGCGCGCAGGAAGGTGTCCAGGAGGTAGTCGAGCTTGTCCACGCTGGGCTGCAGCAGGCCCTGGGAGACCGCGTCGCGGTTATGCCAGGATTCGTAGACCCGCTGGCGGATGCCGGCCAGCTCCAGGTAACGGTCGCGCTCCTCGCCCGGCAGGCGCAGGAGCATGCGGTCCTTCTCCTTGGCGTCGAAGAGGCCGCGCAGGGCGCTGCTCTGGGAGTCCACGACCCGCCGGAAGCGCGCGTTGCTCACCAGGGCCCACAGGTAGGCCAGCTCCGCGGCCCCGGCCAGGAACAGGAAGCCCGGGTTGAAGAGGACCCCGGCCACGCACAGCCCGGCCAGGCCGATGATGTTCTCCTGGCGCTTGAAGGCGGCGCCCACGTAGCTGGGCTTCTCAGGCATGGGAACCGTCCGTATGGGAGTTCGTCCGGACGGTTCCTGCGGAACTTCCGATACCGCAGGAATCCACGGCCTCCACCTTGCGGCTGATCTCGTTGACGATGTCCGCGAACTTGGCCGTGCGCTGCATCTGCGCCGCCTTCTCCGTGGGGCGGGGCAGCTTGACGATCTCCACCAGCCGGCCCGGCCGGGGGCTGAAGATGAAGACCCGGTCGCCCAGGAACACCGCCTCCGGGATGTCGTGCGTCACCAGAAAGACCGTGGCCTCCATCTCGCTCCAGAGCTCGATGAGCAGGTCCTGCATCTCCCAGCGCGTGATGCGGTCCAAGGCGCCGAAAGGCTCGTCCATAAGGATGATGCGCGGCTTGACCGCCAAGGTGCGCGCCAGGGCCACGCGCTGGCGCATGCCGCCGGAGAGCTCCTTGGGATAGGCTTTCTCGAAGCCGCCCAGCTTGACCTTCTTGATCCAGGCGGCGGCGATGTCCTCGCGCTCCTTTTCCGGCACGCCCTGGAGCTTGAGGCCGAAGGCCACGTTCTCCAGGATGGTGTAGCACGGGAAGGAGGAGTAGCTCTGGAACACCATGCCCCGGTCCGGCCCGGGCCCCGTGACCGGCTCACCCTTGACGATCATCTCGCCCCGGGTGGGCGGAAAATGCGGCTCCAAACCCGCGATGATGTTCAAGAGGGTGCTCTTGCCGCAGCCCGAGGGCCCCAGCATGGTGATGAGCTCCCCGACCTTGGGGGCGTCCTCGATGGTGAAATTGATGTCCTGCAGGGCGGTCATGTCCTGGCCCGTGCGCGGGTCGCGGAAGATCTTGGTGACGCCCTTGCAGTCCACCACGGGCAGAGCCGCGTAGGCTTCGGGAGTCAGCTGATTCTTGGGCTTGGGCGTGGGCTTGTGGTACTGCTCCGGGTGCTCGTGCTCCTTCTCCTCGGCCGAGTCCTGCACGAAGACGCGCCGCACGTGGTCGGAAAGCCCGCCCAGCCAGCGCATGGCTAGCGCCCCGCCCCGGCTTCCCGGTAGGGGAAGAGCCAGCCGCCGACGCTGCGCAAGGTCCAGTTGATGAGGAAGCTGATGGCCACGATGACGATCAAGACCGCGTAGACGTCCTCGTTCATGCCCCGCCGCTGGGAGACCAGGATCAGATGTCCCAGGCCGAACTTGGCGTCGATGAGCTCGGCGAGGATGATGTAGCCCCAGCCGATGCCGTAGGTCAGGCACAGGTCGTCGTAGATGTCCGAGACCGCCACCGGCACCAGGACCTCGGAGATGGTCTGCCAGGGCCCCGCGCCCAAGGTGTAGGCGGTCTGCAGATAGACCTCGTCGACCCGGTCCAGGCTGGCCACCACCAAAGGCAGCAGCATCACGAAGGTGGCCAAGGCCAGGAAGAGGAACTTCTGGCGCTCCTCCAGGCCGAACCACGACAGGGACAAGGGCACCAAGGCCGCGATGGGGATGAAGCCCGAGATGGTGGTCAGGGGCTTGAGGAACTCGCGCACCTTGGTGAAAGCCGCCATGAGCACGCCCAGGGGCACCGCGACCGCGGCGGCGATGAGGAAGCCCACGGTGGTGCGCAGCAGGCTGTAGGCGATGGAGGTCATCAGGTCGCGGTCCCGGTAGAGACCCTGGAAGGAGAGCAGGACCTCCCAGGGGTTGGGCAGGATCTGCGGGTTGAGCACCCGCGTCTCGACCTGCGTCCCCCAGGTCAGGCCCCACCAGGCCCCGATGATCAGGGCCACGCTGGCCGCGCCCAGGAGGAAGCCCCGCCGGCGGCGGGTCTCTTCCCGGATTTTTAAACCGGTGCTCATGGCAAGGCTTTATGATACAAAAAGCGGCCTGCTATGTCGCAGATTGGCTAAACAGGTCTCGCAAGCTGCCTCAAAAAATCCCTAAAGTCCTGCACCCTGAGCGTCCATTCGGAAATTTTTTCCCCCGTGCTGGAGATTGTCTGCCTTCTCGGAACCTCTCGATATGGTTCCTTCGGATCAAATGTGCTCGGCAATTTGCTTAAAAATAGAAGACTATTTTGAATATACACCAAATCATGGACTCTATAAATAGGCCACCAATAGCTCAAACCCTCCGACTCATGGGTGTGTATAGATGTTATTATCGCGGAACGTCTTGCGCCCCGGACGATCCGCGCGATGGACCGAGACCATTGTCGCTCATAATCATCCATTGACCAGCGACATAGGCATGATTCAAACTTTTCAGAAAATGCTCCCATTGTGATTTCGCCCTTGATAAGAATTCTTTCGGAAATCTTGGCTCCAGGAAATGGCGTCGGCAAAAAAGTAACAGAAAACATTGTTAATCACCTATCCGATTCAAGGTAGAATCAAACGTCCCCAGTCGATGTCCTTGACCATCAAACATTTTCCATATGCCGCCGCTATGCGAATCAACATCAGGAGTGATATATCTATTCCCTCGTCTGAATCCTGGCTGCCCATGAGAGTCAAACGGTAATTTCTGAGACGGAATGCGCGGGCCGTATCCTAATTCCGCAGCAAGATCAGCCGCCTTTTTGCCTCTAAGGGGACCTTCTTCGCGCTGTCCAGACTCGCCCCCAGGCGCTTCCGACTGCTCTTCGCCATCCCCTTTCTCTAATCTATCTGCGCTCCGGCTCTCCGGCCGATCCTCATCCGCTGCATCTATGCGCACGCAATCGTCCCCGACGACCGCCTCCGGCGGCCGCTCCGAAGGCGGCGCAAGGATGCCTGGACTGCCCGGCTGCGCGCCTCCCCCGCCCCGCAAACGCGCCTGGCAATCCTGCGCGGCGTAATCCCCGCCGCCCAATCTCTCGTTGAGGCAGTTCTCGTCAAGGCCGCACTCGTCGAACGCGGCCTGCTCCATCGCCCGGCAGTCTTGCTCATGCTTGAGCTGGCCAGGGTCGGCCTTGGCCGTTTGCCCTGGCGTGCCGCCCAGAGGTTCGATCGGAGCCGTTGCCGCGCGCTTGAGCCGGCGCCTCATCCCCGGCGGGCAATCGCGCGCGCGGCTCTGCCTCTGCTCGCCACGCTGGCCGGCGCGCAGGCTCAGACTCCCGGCCAAGACCGTTCCCGGAGCCACAAGCCTGCCCGCGCCGGGCAGCGCCTTGGCGCCTATGGTCAAAGCCGCGCCTTCGGACGCCCCGAGCGGAGTCGGCGCTCTCCCGGGAGACAACGCGGCAAAGGCCTTCTCGGCGTAGCCCTTGACCTCGGAGGTCTGCCGGCGCTGCCGCATCGGCTCGTCCTCGATGAGGGAGACCCGTACGCGCACGCGGCCGCTCGCGTCAGTCCTCCCGACGAAGGCTCCGCCCTGATCCGAGCCGTCGAACGCGGCATATCTCTCCGGGTCCGCCGAAAAATCCACCTGGATCCCGGCCTTATCCTTGACCGTCTCGGTAAAACTCAAGGCAGCGGTCAAAGTCACCGGAGCCTGGAGCGCCAAGACCATTGAGTCCGCGCTCAGACTCAGGCCCGTGATCATCGGCTTGGGCAGGATCTTCACCCAGGCCCGGCCGCAGGCCGAGCCCTCCACCGCACCGCTGCCCTTGGCGCAGGCCATGAAACTGACATCCCGCGCGGAAACCAGCGGCTGGCCGGCCTCCTGCGCCAGCATGGCCCGCACGCTCGCCCTCCCCGCCCCGTCGCTGAAGGCTCTCCTCTGTTCCAGGCGCGCCAGCGCGCCCGCTTCAAAACTCACGGCCAGGCCCGAGGCAGAGGCTGATGGGCCGCTCAGCGCAATCTGCGCGGTCAGCGTGACCTCGCCGCTCTCCTCAACCTCGGACGACGAGGGAGCCAACTCCAGACCCGTAATCCGGGACGGCTCCCTGGGCTTCTCGGCCGCCGGCTGTTCCGCGGGCCGGGGCGCGGACTTCTGCACCCGGTGGTACGACGGCTGCGGGGCAGGCCGGGGCGCGGGCGCCGGCGTCAGCGCCTGCCTAATGATCCCGCCCATGAGGCTGCCCATCAAGTTGCCCATCAGCCCGCCCATGCCCCCCATGGGCGACATGGCGGGCGGGACGGATGGGCCGGATGGCCGGAAGCGGAAATTGCCCAGCCCGCCCCCGCCGCCCCAGTTCACCCCGCCCAGGCCCATCCCCAAGCCCGCCTCGACCTGCAAGCCCGCCTCATCAAAGGGTGCCGCGGCCGTCAGAAGGGCACCGCTGCCTTTTCCCGTCGCGGGAACCGCGTCATCCGCCTGCAGTTGCCCCGCCCCGCCCGCCAGGAAGCCGCGCAGCCGCGCCGCGCTCATGACCGCCGGCCCGTCCGGCCCTGACACCGCCAAACCTGCCAGTTCGCCGCGCTCGTTGACCACCGCGCTTCCGGCCTGGTCTGGGTCGAAGACAGCGTCGCTTGAAAGGTTCCCATCCGCCGCTGCCGTCACCAAGCCCTGCGACACGCTCCACGGCCCGGCCGCAGCCATGTGCCCGACGGCCCGGAGCAAGTCCCCTTTCATTGCCGGGGACTCGACAAGCTTCGCGGCAGGCAAGCCGGGCTCCGGGTCCAGGCTGGCCACGGCCAAGCCGAAGCTCTCGGACGCGCGCTCCACGGTAAGCGCATAGGGTTGGCCCAATCGGGTGCCTGAGGACGGATGCACGAAGGCCTTCAGGTCCGTCCGGCCGCGCGCCAAGGCCGCATCGGTCAGCAGTCTCCTGCCATGGGACGTCTCGACCCACACCCCGGCGCCCAAGGCTTTGTATCCCCTTCCATCAGGGACGGCCAAGAGCAAGACCGAAGCACGGGCGTTGGCCTCTTCAACTCCGCCGGCGGCACGCGAGGCCAAAACCGGTCCCTGATCGCGGTGGGCCAGCGCCAGCCGCTCATACGCCTGCGCCCGCCTACAGTAGAGCCGGGCGCGCGCCGCGCCCTCGGCCCGCTCCGAGTGCAGGGCTTCCCCGGCCTGTCTGACGCTCAGGCGCAGACGCTCGTACTCCGCGGCCGAGAGCTCCGCCGAAGCGGCCGCCTGGTCAAGCGCCGCTTCCGGGATCCTGCCCGCGGGCATGGGACCCAGCAGCCGCGTCATCCAG
>JAQUNT010000183.1 GCA_028717525.1 Elusimicrobiota bacterium | reverse complement strand
CGCCCAGCTTGGTGGTGATGAAGGCCTTCTTGGCCGCGTAGGCCGGGTCCGGGCGCTCGAACCAGAAGCCGATGAGGATGTAGGAGGAGAAGCCCACCAGCTCCCAGCAGCAGAAGGTGACCAGGAGGTTGCTGGAGACCACCAGGCCGAGCATGGAGGCGGAGAAGAAGGAGAGATAGGCGTAGTACCGCTTGAAACGGGGGTCGTCGCGCATGTAGCCCAGGGAATAGACCTGGACCAGGAAGCTCACCACGCAGACCACCACGAGCATGGCGGCGGCCGGCCCGTCGATGAAGACTCCGATGGGCATGTCGTAGAGGAAGGGCTTGCCCGCCACCGTGGCCCCGAAGGAGAACCAGCTCCAGTCCATCTGGTAGGGGAGCTGGATGGTGCCGACGGCCGCGCCGTAGAAGATCGCCGCGGACTGGATCAGGCACCAGCCGATGGCCGCGATGCCGACGTAAGGCATGGGCGAGCGCGGGTCCTCCGGCGCGGCCAGGAGGATGATGAACGAGACCGCCAGGGGGATCAGGGGGATGAGGTAGGCGTGCTCGAGCATGGTCATCCCTTCAGGAGGTGGAAGTCCTCGACGTAGACGGTCTTGGAGTTGCGGTAGATGGCCAGGACCAAAGCCAGGCCGACCACCACCTCCGCCGCCGCCACGGTGATGACGAACAGGGCCACGGTCATCCCCGCTACGCCGCCGGGATGGAGGAAGTGGTTGAACGCGGCCAGGTTGATGTTGGCGGCGTTGAACATCAGCTCGATGGACATGAGGATGCCGATGACGTTGCGGCGGGTCAGCGCGCCGAAGAGGCCGATGAGGAAGAGCGCGGCGCCCAGAACGAGGTAGTGGCCGAGGCTCAGGGTCATGAGATATCCTTGCGCGAGAAGAAGACCGCCCCCAAGAGCGCCGCCAGCAGCACCAAGGAGATCGCCTCGAAGGGCACCGCGAAGTCGCCCAGCATCAGGAGGCCGATGGCGCGCGTGGTGGCCGCCGCGGGGACCTGGGAGGAGGCGTGGCGGTAGAGGGCGCCGAGGCGCCAGAGGCCCGCGCCCGTGATGGCGCAGACCAGCAGCGCCGCGGCCCACTGCGCGTTGACCTGGCGCAGGTGCAGGTCCGAGGCGCGGCCCAGGAGCATGACCACGAAGACGATGAGGATGGCGATGCCGCCGACGTAGATGAGCAGCTGCCCGGCGAAGAGGAAGTCCGCCCCCAGGCAGGCGAAGAGGCCCGCCACCCCCGCGAGGCTCAGGCCCAGGGCCAGGGCCGAGTGCACCGTGTTGCGCAGGCTGACGACCAGCACCGCGCCGGCCAAGGTGACTGCGGCCATGGAGTAGAACGCTATGGCTTCAATCATTTCCTGGCCTCTACCTCCCGGACGGGGATGTGACTCTCCAGGTCCCGGAATTCCTTGCGGCGGGGGTCCCAAACGCGGCCGGCCAACGGGAAGCCCGGCTTCCAGCAGCGCACCATCTCGTCGCGGCTGGAGAAGGAGTACTCGTAGTCGAGACTGTGCCAGACGGACTTGGGCTTGGTGGGGCAGGCTTCCTGGCAGAGCCCGCAGAAATTGCACTTGCCCAGGTCCAGAGTGTACCACTCGGGCTTGGGCACGCGCTTCTTGGTCTCTGGGTGGGTCTGGCTGGCCAGTGCGATGCACGCGGAGGGGCAGGCCTTGGCGCAGAGGCTGCAGGCGATGCAGGTGGCCGGGTCGAAGAGCAGAGCCCCGCGGAAGGCGTCGTAGGGGACGAGCTTCTCGGTCGGGTACTGCACCGTGACCGCGGGCTTGAAGAGGTAGCGCAGGGTGATCCAGAGCCCCTCGATGAAGGCCCAGGTCGAGAGGAAGACCGTCTTGAAGTAGCCGATCATCCCGGCCCCCAGCCGCTCCTATGCAGATAGACCAGGACTCCGGCGAAGCCGATGTTGGCGAAGGACCAGGGCAGGAGGATCTTCCAGTTGAAGTCCATGAGCTGGTCCACGCGCATCCTGGGGAAGGTCCAGCGGAACCACAGGAACACGAACATCATGAGCATGGCCTTGCTGACCATCCAGATCCAGCTGGGGATGAAGTCCAGGAAGGGCAGCGGGGCTGCGCCCCCGCCCAGGAAGAATACGGCCAGCAGGAAGGAGGAGAGCAGGACGTAGCCGTACTCCATAAGGAAGAACATGGCCCATTTTATCCCGGAGAACTCGGTGTGGAAGCCCGCCACCAGTTCGGACTCCGCTTCCGGGATGTCGAAAGGTGTGCGGTTGGTCTCGGCCACCGAGGCGATGAGGAAGAAGATGAAGGCGAGCTGGCCTACCACCGGATAGAAGACGAACCAGCGCGGGACGAACCCTAGCCAGTAGCCGGCCTGGGCTTGGTCGATGACCGCGAGATCCAGAGAGCCCGCGAACATGATCACCGGGACCACGGAGAAGCCGCGGGGCAGTTCGTAGCTCACGATCTGAGCGGCGGCGCGCAGGCCGCCCAGCAGGGAGTACTTGTTTCCCGAGGCCCAGCCCGCCATGACGATGCCGATGACCGAGATGCTGGCGAAGGCGAAGATGTAGAGCACGCCCACGTCGAGCTTGGCCGCGGCCAGCTCGTCGCCGAAGAGCACCGGGGCGAAGGCCATGACGCAGGGGGCGATGGCCATGATGGGCGCCAGGAGGTGCATGGGCTGGTCCGCGGCGGCGGGGGTGACGTCTTCCTTGAGCAGGAGCTTGATGGAGTCCAGGATGGTCTGCGCCCAACCGTGGAAGCCGCCCGCATACATAGGGCCGAACCGGGACTGGATGTGGGCCGAAATCTTGCGCTCCCACCAGACGGCCCAGAGCCCGTTGACCACGATGACGCCGATCACGCAGGTCAGCTTGATCAGGACCCAGACCCAAGCGGCCACGGCCGGGGGCAGGCTCGTGCGCCCCAGCAAGGCCAGGAGCTTCTCCGCCCAGACCGCCAGCTCGCCCACGGCGAAGCCCGCGGCCGCGATGCCCAGCACGATGCCGGCCAGCCACATCGCGCCGGCCCGGTAGCGCGGCAAAGACCAGGGGCTCTTCCAGACCTCGGTGGGCCAGAAACGGGTGTCGGTCAGGAGTCGGCCGCCTGACTTCCGGTTCAAAACGGGCGTAGGCAGCGGGGCTTTCACGGGCCTAGGGGACGCTTCCCCTCCGGGCGCGGATGCCGCCGGCTCGGCCCTCATCGGTCCACCTCTCCCAGGACGATGTCGAAGGAACCCAGCACCGCGATGACGTCCGCCACCTTCTTCCCGACCAGGATCTCCTGCAGGATGGCCAGATTGATGAAGCAGGGCGCGCGCACGTGCAGCCGGTAAGGAGCGGCCCCCCCATCCGAGACCAGGAAGATCCCCAGGTCGCCGCGGGGAGCCTCGACGTGGGCATAGGCCTCGCCTGCCGGAGGCTTGGGGATCTTGGGTACTCCCTTGGCCATGAGCTCTCCCGTGGGAAGCTCGGCCAGGGCCTGTTCCACGATGCGCACGGACTGGCGCATCTCTTGCACGCGGCAGAAATAGCGGTCCCAGCAGGAGCCGCTGGCGCCCAAGGGCACCTCGAAGTCGTACTGCTCATAGCCGCAATACGGCTCGGATTTGCGCACGTCGTAACTCACCCCGGAGCCCCGCAGGTTCGGGCCTGAGAGACCCCAAGCCACGGCGGTCTCCTTGGAGATGATGCCGATGTCCTTGGTGCGGGCCAGGAAGATCGGGTTGAACGAGAGCAAGGTGTCGTACTCGTCGAGGCGGGGCTTGAAGAACTCCAGGAACTCGCGGCACTTGGCGACCCAGCCGGAGTCGATGTCCGCGGCCACCCCCCCCAGGCGGATGTAGTTGTAGGTCAGCCGCGCGCCGCAGCACTTCTCGTAGAGGTCGAGGATCATCTCCCGCTCGCGGAAGGTGTAAAGGAATGGAGTGAGAGCCCCGATGTCTATGCCGTAGGTCCCCAGCAAGATGAGATGGCTCGCGATGCGGTTGAGCTCGCACATGACCACGCGCAGGGCTTGAGCCCGGGGCGGGACCTGAGTGCCGAAAAGCCTCTCCGCGCTCAGGCAGAAAGCCAGGTTGTTGGTCATGGCCGAGCAGTAGTCCCAGCGGTCAGTCAGGACCACGCACTGGTGGTAGCTGCGGGTCTCCATGAGCTTCTCGGTCCCGCGGTGGAGATAGCCGATGTCCGGGAAGGCCTTGGTGATGACCTCTCCGGCCAGGGTTAGGCCCAGGCGCAGAACCCCGTGGGTGGAGGGGTGCTGGGGACCCATGTTGACGAACATGGTGTCCATCTCCAGGCCCCCTTCGGTGACGATCAGCTCTTCACTCTGCATCGTACCGGTCCTTGGCGTGGACGTAGTCCTTGCGCAGGGGATGGCCCTGGAGGAAATCCGGGGTCAGGATCTTGATCAGATTGGGATGTCCGGCGAAGCGGATGCCGAAGAGGTCGAAGGCTTCGCGTTCCTGCCAGTCGGCGGCCGGGAAGAGGCCCGTGAGGCTGGGCGCCTCGGCCCGGTCGCGCGGCACCTCCAGGCGCAGGAAGACCTTCCGGTTCTTCACGAGGTCGCCGAAGGACCAGAGCAGGTCCAGCACCGGGCGGTAGGTGACGCCGGGTCCCGCCACCGGAGAGACCGGCGGTCCAGGATGCTTCTGGGTGAACGGGTTCGGATTTGGGTTGGAGACGAAGCCTCCCAAGTTGACCGGACCCAGCCAGTCCACGGCCGTGACCATCTCGAGGTAGTCGAAGCCCAGTTCGTCCTTGAGCAGGCGCGCCGCGGGCAGGAGATCCTTCGGGGCCGAGAGCCTGACGGTGGGGTAGTCCTTGACCGGAGTGTCGGCCTGGGACCCGGGGACGGCCGCCAGGAGCCTGTCCAGAAAGTCGGCGCCGGCGCTCAAGCGGGCTCTCCTGTCAGGTCGCGGCTGCCCTTCTCGGCCTGGACGGTGGCGCCGTAGGTCCGCTCCAGCTTCATGCGCATGATCTTCTTCTGCAGTTCCATGACCGCGTAGATGAGGGCCTCGGGCCGGGGCGGGCAGCCCGGGACGTAGATGTCCACCGGGATGATGCGGTCCACCCCCTTGACCACCGCGTAGGAGTCGTAGTAGGGCCCGCCGCAGTTGGCGCAGCTGCCCATGGCCATGACGAAGCGCGGCTCGGGCATCTGATGGTAAATCTGCACGATGGGCTCAGCCATCTTCTTGGTGACCGTCCCGGCGATGAGGAGCAGGTCCGCCTGGCGGGGGCTGGGCCGGGGGATGACGCCGAAGCGGTCGAAATCGAAGCGGCCGGCGTAGGCCACCATCATCTCGATGGCGCAGCAGGCCAGGCCGAAGGTCAGTGGCCAGAGCGAGTATTTGCGGCTCAGGTCGATGATGTAGTCGGTGCTGGTGAGCACCACCTGGCCGCCGGGTACGGGCTTGGCCACCATGGGGAATTTGTCGAGGACTATTCCCAAACCAAGGCCCCCTTGCGCCAAGCGAAGATCAGGCCCAGGAACAGGACGGCGAGGAAGACCGCCATCTCCGCCAGAGCCAGCATCCCTACCTCCTGGACAGTCACCGCCCAGGGATAGACGTAGAGGA
>JAQUNT010000182.1 GCA_028717525.1 Elusimicrobiota bacterium | reverse complement strand
CGCGCTGCTGTTCCGGCCGCGGCTCGTGCTGGCCGGCACGCCTCTATGGCCGCAGTTGCAGGCGGCCGCGGACGCTTCCGAGTCCCTCTGGTGGTGGCCCTGGCGCTGGCGGGAGTTCCTGGTCGGTTTGCCCGCGCTCATGCACGCCTTCTTCCTGCTCGGACGGCATGCCGCCGTCCCCTCCGGGAAAGGAGAACGCCTGCCCGATGACCCGCGCCCCTGGCTCTGGCTGAGCCTGTTCTTCCCGATCGGCACCATCGCGGCGTTGGGTCGGCCCGAGGCCGACCTGGCTCTGGTCCTGGGCCAGACCGCGCTCGTGCTGGCCGCGGGCCTGGTCGTGGGCGGAGCCACCTTGGTCGTGCGGGCGGCTTGGGAGGCCTGGGCCCAAGGTCCCAAGGCCTCTGGGACTATTGACCTATAACCGGTTCTGTGATAAGATAGGCTGTCGGCCGAGGCTCAGGCCTTATGGGAACACTCCTCATCCTGGCGAGCATGTTCAGCCTCGTTTCAGCGCCCGGCCGCTGCGCCCAGCCCAAGAGTCCTCCCGCAGGCTCGTCCTTCCAGGTCAAGTTCGTCGGCGAAGGCGGCGGCTTCAGCCAACTGCCGCCTGACGCCAGCGACGCGATCGAGACCGGGGCGCAGCAGAGCGGCGCTTCCTCCGGCTGGACGCAGCCGGTGCCCAAGCCCAAGCCGAACCCGGGGCCGGCTCCCTTGCCGGGCGTGCGCCCGACGGCGCCCCTGCCTCTGCACCCGGCGCTGACTCGGCCGCGGCCGGTGGTGACCCGCCCGCAGACCGGCGCGGCCGCGGCCGAGCCGGCCGCCGCGGCTGAGGCGGACCGGAGCCGCTACTCGCTCTGGGAGGGCCTGTCAGCGCCCATGGAGCTGCCCGCGAAGAAGGTCGAAGTCGTCAGCGAGGACCAGGCGGCCGACCTGGGACGCAGGGACTACGAGTCCCACATCCTCGGCCAGGAGCCGGCCGACTCCGCCTCGCCGGCCGCCGTGGCGGCCGGCTCGTGGGGTTCGGGCTCGGGCGCGTCGTCGGCGCACGGCTCGGCGCCCGAGGTGTTCGTCGCTTTGAACCTGGACATGAAAAAGCAGCCGGACGCGACCTTCAAGGACGCGGTCGCGGACGTCGTCCGCGTATCCGGGTTCCGGCCGGACGCGCGCTTCGCGCCCGCCGCCTTGGGCAAGGGGCCGGACCAGGTCGCTCTGTGGGGGTGGATCTCCCCTGACCGCATGGGCGCGGCCCTGCAGGTCCCGGCCGTGGCACGCCTGGAGGTCAGCCCCGCTGCGCACCGGGCCTCTCCGGCGACGTCCACGGACATGGTCCTGGGCCTGCGCCTGCCCCCGGGCCGCAGCCCGGCCGAGGCCGTTTCCGAGCTGGAGCGCGACGCGTCGTTGGCGGGGCTGCGCGTGCGGCGGACGGTCGGCACCCAGACCGTCCCGGGGACCGCCGAGACCGTGGTCGTCCTCGAGGCTTCGGTCCCCATCAGCGCGTTGGCGCGGCTCATGGCGCACCGCGGCGTGGTCAAGATGATCCCGGCGCCGCCGCCTCCGGCCGCGCCGCAGAAGCCCCAACGCCGGGTCGCCGAAGAACTGCGCCGCTTCCTGGCCTTCGTCATGGGGCAGTCCCCGATGCTGCTGGTGCTGACCTTGCTCATGCTGCTGCCCTGGGTCGGCACGCGCCTGGCGGCCGCGGCCCGCGTCTTCGTGCCCTACCGCTAGCCCGCCCGCGCGCGCCGGCCGCGACTGTCCGTGGTCGGAATTTTTACTATACTTCCTGTGCATGAGCCCCGCCCTGCGCAGGTCCTTGACCTTCCTCCTGGCCGCCATGGCCGGCATGGCCGGCGAGAGCCTGCTTCTGGTGCGCACGCAGGTCGGTCATTTCGAAAGCCTCCTGCGGCAGGACTTCCGGGTCCTGCTCTTCCTTAAGAACGACCCTCCGGAGAGCCAGGCCAAGGTTCTGGAGGACAAGCTCCTGGGGTTGCCCGAGGTCAGCGAGGCGCGCTTCGTTTCCCGCGACGCGGCCCTGGCAGCCTTGCGCCGGGAGGACCCGGAACTGGTGGACTCCGTCACCTGGGTCGGGGACAACCCTCTGCGGCCCGCTTTCGAGGTGCGCCCCGCGCCCGCGGCCCTGGGCCGCTTCGAGGCCTGGCTGGAGGACGTCCGCGGAGTCGCGGACTGGGCGGACCTGCGCTACCGGCCGGGCGAGGTCCGCGCCATCCTGCAGGCCCAGCTCTACGGACATTTCCTGAGCCTGGTCTTGAGCTGCCTGCTCTGCCTGGCCTGCGCGGCCCTGGCCGCGGCCCTCTGGTGGGGGCGCTGGCCCGCGGCCTCGAGGCCCGCGGCCGCCGTGCTGTGGGCCGGCCTCGGGGCTGCGCTCGGGCTGGGCCTGGCCCTGGCCGCGGCCTGGCCCGCGCGGCCGTACCTGCCTTGGTGGGAGCTGCCCGCAGCCGGGCCCCAGCTCGCCGCGTGGGCCGCCGCCGCGCTGGCGGCCGGCGTGTTCTCCCCTCACTCCTGAGGCGCGACCATGGACCGCATCGCCTGGGCGCGGCTGGGCCTGGCCGCCGCCCTGCTCTGGCCCCTGGCCGGCGCGGCCTCGGGCCAGCTGGAGGAGAAGCGCCGCGACCTCATCCGCATCCAGAAGGAGTACGAGAAGGTGAAGTCCGACCTGGAGGAGTACCGCCGCCAGGAGGCCTCCCTCAGCCGCGACCTGCACAAGCTGCAAAGTCACGACGCGGACACGCGCCGCCGCATCGTCGGCATCCGCAAGAACATCCGCCAGGCCGAGGTCCGGCGCGCGGAGCTGCGCTCGCGCCAGGGGGCCTTGAACCTGGCCTCGGGGTTCTGGACCTCGGCGCGGGACCGCGAGCTGCGCGACTACGCCGCGGCGCTGGCCGCCCGCGAGCCGGCCTGGGGCGGGACGGACCTCTGGGCCGAGGCCTTCCGCCGAGCCGTGCTCATGGACAAGGCCCGCATCGTGGCCAGCCTCTCGGGCTACCGGCACAGGACCGAAGCCGCCGCGGAGGCGGCGCGGCGCGCGGCCGCCGAGCTCCAGGACCGCGGCCGCCGGGCCGAGGCCGAGGCCGCGACGGTCCGGGCCGAGTACGGGCGCAAGCAGGCGGCCGTGGCCGCGGCCCGGGGCCAGGTGCAGGCGGCCGAGAAGCGCGCCCGGGAGCTCGAGGAGACCAAGCTGGCGCTGGCGCAGCTGCTCTCCCGCCTGGGCGCGGCCAAGCGCTATGACCGGACCGGCCCGGCGCGGCTGGAGCTGCCGCGCAATTCCCTGCCCTGGCCGGTGGACGGGACCGTGGCGCGGCCTTTCGGCCGGCAGCGCAACGCGGAGCTCGACACCTGGGTCATCCGCCAGGGCGTAACCTTCGCCACCAAGCCCAGGACCGCGGTGGCGGCCGTCGAGGCCGGGCGGGTCATCTACGCCGGGCCCTTCCGCTCCTACGGCCGGGTCGTCATCGTGGACCACGGCGGCGGCTTCTTCAGCGTCTACGGCGAGCTGGGCGACATCCGGAAAGCCAAGGGCGACAAGGTCGCGGCCGGCGAGGCCGTAGGCACGGCCGGCGTGGAGGACGGCCGCGGCGTGGTCTATCTGGAGCTGCGCCGCGGGACCGTGGCCCTGGACCCCATGTCCTGGCTGCAGAAAAGGTCATAGGAGGCCGCTCATGAGCATCGTGCTGCGTCTGGCCCTGATCCTGCTGCCGCTGGCCGCTCCGGCGGCCGCCGCCGAGGCGAAGGCCGCGGCCGCCTTCCCCAAGGCGGCCGCAGACCCGGTCCGCCCCGAGAGCAGCGACAAGACCTACGAGCAGCTCAGCTTCCTCGTCGACGTCATCTCCTACATCCAGGAGAACTACGTCGACCCGGCCGACACCCAGAAGCTCGTCTACGGAGCGGCCGCCGGGATGGTCCGCGAGCTGGACCCCTTCTCCCAGTTCATGCAGCCCCAGGAGCACCGCGAGATCAAGGCCGAGACCGAGGGCGCGTTCGGCGGCATCGGCATCCGCATGATCCTGAAGGACGACTGGCTCACCGTGCTGACCCCCCTGCCCGGCACCCCGGCCTACCGCTCCGGCATGCTGCCCAACGACCGCATCATCGAGATCGACGGAGAGACCAGCAAGGACCTCCAGGTGGCCGACGCCATGGAGAAGCTGCGCGGCGCGCCGGGCTCCAAGGTCAAGCTCACCGTCATGCGCTGGCCCGAGCCTGCGGGGGGCGCCAAAGCGGACGCCGTCCCCGGGGAGGACGGAGTCCGGAAGGAGTTCTCGCTCACCCGCGAAAGCATCAAGATCGAGAGCGTTCAATACCGCAAGCTCGCGGGCCAGGTCGGCTATGTGCGCATCGCGGAGTTCAGCGCCCGCACCATGGCGGACTTCCGCGAGGCCATGCGCGCCCTGACCCAGGACAGCCTGGCCGGCCTGGTCCTGGACCTGCGCTTCAACCCCGGGGGGCTGCTGGCCGCGGCGGTGGATGTGGCCGCGAGCTTCCTGGGCGAGGGCAAGCTCATCGTCTACACGCAGGGCCGGCGCCCGGACAGCCACCAGGAGTTCCGCGCCGGGACGCAGGCGCCCTACCAGGACCTGCCCTTGGTGGTCCTGGTGAACGAAGCCTCCGCCTCCGGCTCGGAGATCATCGCCGGGGCCCTGCAGGACCATCGCCGCGCCCTGATCATGGGCTCGCGCACCTACGGCAAGGCGAGCGTGCAGTCCGTCATCCCCCTGCCGGGCCACTGCGGCCTGCGCCTGACCGTGGCGCGCTACTACACGCCCAACGGCCGCTCCATCCAGCGCGACGAGAAGAAGAAGACCGGCGGCATCACGCCGGACACCGCGGTCCAGGTGGCGCGCGAGGTCGAGGAGAAGATCTACGCCCAGTGGGAGCTGATCTACGAGCCGGGCAAGAAGCCCCGCTCCGCGGTCAAGAAGGACGAGGCCGTGCGCGACGAGGTCCTGGACCGGGCCGTGGCGCTCATCCAGGCTCGGGACGTGCTGGGGCGGCTCAAGGGCAAGGAGAAATAGAATTGAGGGACACAATACTTAATTCAAGGGATGCCTATGCGCAGTAGGACGGGAATTAAGTATTGTGTCCCCGAACCCATATGAGAGTCCTGGGCATCGAGACCTCCTGCGACGAGACGGCCGCGGGCCTGGTCGAAGACGGCCGGATCCTCGCCAACGTTGTCTCATCCCAGATCCGCCTGCACCGGCGCTTCCACGGCGTGGTGCCTGAGCTGGCCGCGCGCGCGCACCTGCAGCGCATCGGCGAAGTGGTGGAGGCCGCTCTGGGCGGGCGGAGCGTGGACGCCGTGGCTTTCGCCCGCGGCCCGGGGCTCATGGGGCCGCTCCTGGTCGGGAAGATGGCGGCTCTGGCCGCGTCCGAGACCCTGGACTGCCCGGTGGTGGCGGTCAACCACCTCGAAGGCCACATCTTCGCGGCCGAGCTCAGCGGCCGGATCCGCTTCCCGCTGGTGACGCTCATCGTCTCGGGCGGTCACACGGACCTCCTCCTGTGCCGGGCCCCGGGCCGCTACCGCGTCCTGGGCCGCACGCGCGACGACGCCGCG
>JAQUNT010000181.1 GCA_028717525.1 Elusimicrobiota bacterium | reverse complement strand
CTCGGCCCGGACGCCCAAAGGGCCAGGTACAGCCTGTCCTTCGCCCAGCACCTGCTCCTCGCCGGGCGGGCGTTCTGGTTCTACCCCCTGAAGCTCGTCTGGCCGGCCGGCCTGGCCTTCAGCTATCCGCACTGGACCCTCGCCGCGCGGGATTGGACGCAATGGACCTGGGTCGTCGCGGCCCTGGGAGCTGCAGCGGCGGTCTGGCTGAACCGGGAACGCTGGGGGCGCGGCCTGGCTGCGGCCCTGGGCTTCTACGCGGTCACGATCGCGCCGCTCTTGGGCTTCGTCAGCGTCTACACCTTCCGCTTCTCTTTCGTCGCCGACCATTACCAGTACCTGGCCAGTCTCGGCTGGATCGCGGCCGCGGTCGGCGGCGCGACGAGGCTGCTGGGGCCCATGCGCCGCCTCGGCGCGGCCCTGGCATCCGCCGCGCTCCTCCTGCTGGGCGTCCTGACCTGGCGGCAGGGGAGCCTCTACCTAGATTCCGACACGCTCTGGCGGGATGTCCTGACGAAGAACCCCTCCTCCTGCCTGGCGCACACCAACGTGGGGCTGGCCTTGGCCGAGCAGGGCAGGCTCGACGAAGCGATCCGGCATTACCGCCTGGCGCTCCAGGCTCAGCCGGACTCCGACTGGGCGCACAACAACCTGGGGGTCGCCTTGGTCCGGCAGGGCCGGCTGGAGGAGGCGATCCGGCACTACGAGCTGGCGCTCCAGGCCATGCCCGTATCAGCCCTGGCCCACAGCAACCTGGGCAGCGCCCTGGCCCAGCAAGGCCGGCTGGACGAGGCGATCCGGCACTACGAGTTGGCGCTGCAGGCCCAACCCGATTGCGCCGCAGCCCATAACAACCTGGGCCTGGCCCTGGCCAAGCTAGGCCGGTTGGACGAGGCGGTCCGGCATTATGAGCGGGCCCTCCGGACGCAGCCGGATTTCGCTGAGGCCCACGCCAACCTGGGGGGCGTCTTGGCCGGGCGAGGCGACCTGAAGGGAGCGCTGCGGCATTACAGCCTGGCGCTGCGGGCACGGCCGGACTTCGCCGAGGCCCACAACAACCTGGGCAACGTCCTGGCCCGGAGCGGCCGACGGGACGAAGCGCTCCGGCACTACGAGCTGGCGCTCAGGGTTCAGCCGGACTTCGCCTTGGCCCGCGCCAACCTGCGCCGTCTCAGGAACGCGCGCGACGCGGCCAGCAGGCCCCGGTAGACCGCTCCGGCGAAGACGCCGTCCAGGTCCCGGCCTTGGGCCTGCCGCACGACCGACTTCAAGATGACCGTCTCGCGCCGGGCATCGCGCAGGCCGGTCTTGAAGGGCAGCATCCCGCAGACCAAGCGCTGGCGCGCGGCCAGCAGGCGCACGATGCTCCGGTCGAGGCGGTCGACCCGGCGGCGCAGGGCGGCGAGACGCGCCCTAGAGCCCGAAGCCGCCCTTGTACTCATGGAACATCTTGGCCAGGATGAGCAGCTCCGGATGCGCGTGCTGGAGCTTGGGCAGCACGACCCGGACGCGGTCGCGGTACTCGGCGAGCTTGGCCCGGAACTCGGGAGAGAGCGACTTCTCGTCCCAACGGCAGCGCTTGAAGTCCAGGATCACCTGGCAGCGGCAGCGCTCCAGGGACTGGCCCAGGTCGCGCCACATGCGCTCGGCCTCGCTGCCGCTGAGCTTGCCCTCGATCTTGAGCCAGACTTCGTGGCGGGCGTGCAGGAACTCCACCTGCATCCGGCAGTTCCGCGCCTTGAAGCGCGCGGCCAAAGACCCCCAGACCTGCTGGCTGGCCCAGAAGAAGCCCGGCTGGCGGTAGGCCGTGCGCTTGAGCTCGGGATGCTGGAAGAGGTCGAGCTTGAGCTGCAGCTGGGTCCAGGCCGCCGCGCCGACCCCGGCCCATGCGGTCAGACGCTCGCCCGCCGTGGGCGCGCCCACGACCGCGTGCACGCGGCGCTCCAGCTCCGCGATCCAGCGCCGGACGTTGCGGTTGGGCCCGAAGACCAGGCCGGCCTTGAAGATGGGATAGGCCTTGCGGATGTCGCGGGCGAAGACCGCGGCCTTCTTGGCCAGCATCGGGTTGGCGCTGTCCTTGAGCTTGAGATAGCCGTTGAGCCAGGCCTCCACGGTGCGGTAGATGCTCGGCCCCAGGCGGCGGTAGTCCTCGGCGAAGCAGCGCCGCTGGACCTTCTCGATCTGGGCGGCGGAGAGCTTGGGGTGCTTGACCATGGACGTGAAGCCGGAGGCGTTGCGGCAGTAGAGCTCGGGATCGGCCGCGAGGTCCTCGCGCAGGCGGCCCTCCCTGACCACGCGCTCCCAGTAGGGGGTCCCGGGAGTGGGGCCGTAGATCAGGAACTGGGTGAAGGACGGCTTCATGGCGAGCAGTCCGTCCAGCTCGGAGGCCACCGTGGCCTCGTCCTGGTAGTCGAAGCCCACGATCATGGAGGCCAGGATGGTGACGCCGTGCTCGCGCAGCTCCCGGAACACCTCCTCGGCAGAGCGGCCGGCCCGTTTCTCGTACCCGGAGCGGGTGCCCTCATAGCCGATCCAGACCCCGTCGATCCCCATCTCCAGGAGCTCCTCGATCTTGTACTGGCTGAGGGCCTTGATGCTGGCGAAGGCGAAGATGGAGAGCGGGCGTCCGGACTTGACCACCAGGTCATGGAACTCCATGGCGCGCTGCTTGTCGAGCAGGAAATCCTCGTCGATGACCGTGAAGGACATGTGCGGGTCCATGTCCAGGTAGCGCTCCACGACGTTGTAGATGTCGCGGCCCGTGGGCAGGAGCTTGACGTGCTGGCGCTTGAAAAAGTGCGAGGTGCAGCAGAAGTCGCAGCCGTTGGGGCAGCCCAGCCCGGCGAAGATCATGCCCGTATTGCCCGCGCGCTGGCCGAAGACCTTGAGCTTGCTCACGATCAGGGGATGCTGGTAAGGCCCGGGCTGGTGCTCCTCGCCCAGGAGGTTGCGCATGAACTCCACGCCCTCGCCCCGGCAGATGTGGTCGCCGTAGGGCTTGAGGTACTCCTCACCCAGGACGGTGCCGTAGCCTCCCAGGATGATCTTGCTTTTCGGGGAGTGCTCGCGGATGAGGGCCACGATCTCCTTCATGCGGTGGAAGGTGGAGAGGATGAAGGAGAGGCCCACGTAGTCGTAGCCTTTCTTGAGCTCGCGGATGAGCTCCTTCTTGGAAGGGTACTGCAGGACCACGGTCGGGGACTTGATGTTCGCGGCGATGTATTCGAGGGAGAAGTGGTGGTGGACCGCGCGAGGGCTGAAGATCCCTTGCGCCCGGGTGACCTGGCCGAAGAGCAGCTCGTAGCCCACGCTGGGCCCGTCGCCGTGCTTGGGGCCCAAGGGCCGGCATATGCTGGTCAACAGAAGTCTTTTCATCCGTATAGTCTAGCTTTTCCGGACCTTCAGAGCGAGCTTCTCGACGACCGCGTCGACCCGCGTCACCGCCGAGAATCCTCTCGCCAGCGCGCGCAGCGCGGCGAGATGCTGCTCCTCGCTGCGGGCCGCCGTCGCGTCCGCCGCCACCACGGTCTGCCACCCCAGGTCGAAGGCCGCCCGCGCCGTGGATTCGACGCAGAGGTCGGTCTTGACGCCGGCCAGGACCAGGCCGGTTATCCGCTCGGCGCGCAGACGCGCTCGGAGCCTCGGGTTGGACAAGGCGCTGTAGCCGGTCTTGCGGTACACGTCGGCCGGCCGCGACTCGAGCACCGCGGCGACCCGGGCTTCGGGCGAGCCCTCCCGGCAGACCTCCCGCCACCAGAGCGTCATCAGGCCGGCGCCGGCGGTATCGGAAGTTCCGCCGGTGCCGGCCGGACGGATTCCCTTACGGCCGGCGCGGCGCGGGTCGCGGTGCGCGTGCACGCTGAAGAGGACCGGCCTTCCAGCGCGCCGGAAGGCCTCGACCAGGCGCCGGGTGTTGAGCAGGGCCGCTCGCGCGGGCGGCAGGTAGGCCGGAGAGCGGCGGTCCAGGAAAAACTCCTGCATGTCCACCACCAGGAGGGCGGACCGGGCCGGGTCGCCAGCGGCCGGACGTGGGCGTTCGGGCGCCAGGGCCCGGAGCCAGGCGGCGGACTTGGCAGCCATGGAATCGACCGTCACGTAGCTCCGGGCCTCGCGCCGCCGGGCGCGCAGGGCGGCTGCGGCCGCCTCCTTGAGGCGCCGGGACCAGAGCTTACCGCAGGACGTTTCGCCGTCGAGCTCCTCGGTCGTGCTGGGGGAAAGGATGACCTCGAAGCCGCGGCGCCGGAGCCTGCGGGCCGCGGCGCCCAGGTCGGCCGGGGTCCGATGCCAGACCCGCACGCAGCCCCCGCGGCGCGCCGTCTCCGTGGGGTTGACCGGAGTCACCTTGACGAGGAAATATTCCGGGGAGAACAGCCGGGCGATGGCCGCGTCGTCGAGCCTCTCCCCGGGGCCGGGCGCGAAGTTCAGAGTCACCTTGCGGTCGCCCGGCCCCATCCAGCGCCTGCCGAAGGCGGCCACCGCCTCCAGGCTCCACTTGCGGATGGGCACGACGGCGCTGCGCCGTTCCTCGTCCGCCGCGTGCAGGGAGAACTGCAGCTGGAAGCGGCCGCCCGGGTAGCACTCATCCTTGATCCGGCGCAGCTCCGCGAACCACGGCTCGACCACCGGGGTGCGCGGCGCCACGGTGGAGATGCTCGCGATGAGCCCGGGATTGGGCGCCTCCCGGGCCAGCGCGCGCAGGGCCGGCAGGACCGCGGGATTGAGGGAGGGCTCTCCCATGCGCGCAAAATGCACCTTGACCTTAGGGTGCCGCCGCAGGTCCAGCCCGGGGTTGCGGCGGGCCACGAAGCGCACCTGCGCGAGCATCTCGGCGGCCGTGAGGTTGCCGCCGAAGCCCGCGGCCCCCGCGTCGCACATGCGGCAGCCCACGGCGCAGCCCACCTGGGTGGAGATCATGAGCACCCACTTGCGGGACTTGGGCACGCCGGGCTCGCGGGTGTCCACGAACTCCACCAGGCGCTCGCGGCCGGCCGCGCCCAGGTCGGCGAGATACAGGGTGCCCAGGCCCCTGGCCGTGCGCGTCTCGAGTATCTTCATGGGCGCTCCAGGAACTCCGCGCAGCGCATGGCGGCCTTCATGCCCTCGCCGGCCGCCACCACGACCTGCCGGAAGGGTTCGCCGGAGGCGTCTCCGGCGACGAAGAACCCGGGCGGCAGGCGCCGGGGAGGGAAAGGCAGGGGCGCGGCACTCCTGCCCACCTGGACGAAGAGGGCCTCTACGGGCAGACGCAAGAGTCCGCCGCGAGACGAGACCTCCAGGGCCCGGAGGTTCCGGCCGCCCAGGAGCCTGCAGACCTCCACGCCGCTCATCAGGACGATGCGCGGCTCGGCGCGCAGGCGGCTCAGCAGGAGACGATGCGCCTTGAGCCGCTCCCCGCGGCAGAGCAGGAGCACGCGCCGCGCCCGCCGGGCCAGGGCCAGGGCCTGATGCGCGGCCGCCTCTCCCCCTCCCGCGACCGCCACGGTCCGGCCGCGCCAAGCCGCTGCCGGGCCGCAGGCGGCGTGCAGCACCCCGCGTCCCTGGAAGCGGCCCTCTCCGCGCAGGCCCAGGCCGTCGCAGCC
>JAQUNT010000180.1 GCA_028717525.1 Elusimicrobiota bacterium | reverse complement strand
GGGTTGACTTCATTGCGGTTCAGTTCCTCCCGTCGGGCGGTTGCCCTTCGGGGCGAAGCGGAGGCAGGCAAGGCGGGGTCCCCTGAAGGCGATGAGGTTTCTCATCAGCCTTCCGAAGCATCTCCATCACTTCGCCGTTCGTCATACAGTAAGGGGCGGCAGGCTCGGGTCCTGCTGGCGCAGTTCAACCCGGCATTGGTAACACAGGCGGGCAACCTCTTGACCCCATCGCCCTTCAGCAAGAAGGCGCTCCCGGTCAGGCGAGTCCAGAATCGTTTCGAGCTGTTGATGAGACGGAGGGAGTGCCTTCATTCAGGTCTTGTCAGGGGGCAGAACCGCCAGAAGGGCGTCAACCGGCTCATTGTCCTCTGGTCGCCCAAGGTCCTCGTTCACCCTCCGCAGCTCCGCAAGCCATTGGCGGGGAGTCATCATCTCCAAGTGTAGCAGGACTCCCGAGATTGCGCCAGGGCGATAGAGGGGCGGGCCTTGCCTGGATACCCCGGAATCGCCCTGGCGCAATCCTGGGAAGCCCTGGACTTGGTTCTCGATGAGAACAGCGAGATGCAGCGGCGGGCGAAGTCGCTTGTGGATGGACTCATGGCGCAGATGCGCGCCGACCATCAAGACCAGGACAGGCAACCATAGGGCGCGGTAAGCCGTGCCCCCGCGAGAGGCCGGCGCCCCTCGTCGATAGGAAACCGCTTCGGTAACGGGGCGTCCTCAACGCCGCGCGCCTTGTCGAAGTCCAGCCATCTGAAGTAGGTTCGGACACTCCCGAGACTACGCCTCAGAGATGGTTCTTTACGGAGCTTGCTGGGGCTCTGCCTGACGGAACCCATCCCACCACCGTCATAAAACCTTGATAAAAATGTAACTGTGCGGCATTGCGAAGTGCCCTTATAATGAGTTGTTGGCATTTCAGTGGTGGGGAGGTCTTCAATGGGCATCTTGCCGAGTATCGCCGCGAGAGAGTTGCGGGTGAGCCCGTCCACATTGCGCCTCTGGGAGGCGCAGGGAAAGATCAGAGCCGAGCGCTCTGGCGGGAACTGGCGTCTATATAAAGAATCGGATATCTTGCGGCTCAAGCGCAAGATGGACAAGCGCCGGGCCTAGAAGCGGCCATGATTTCGCGCGCGGGCGTTCCGCTTCGGCTATCTGGCGGCAAGGTTGTAGGGCTGTTCGAGGGGGACACGGCGACATTCCCGGTTAAGCGCTCCCGACACTACTTCCGCCACGTCGGCGGCTACACCCTGGACGCCGAGGTCGTGCGCCGGCTGCCCGAGGCCTGCGCGCGGGTCGTCTTCGATGACCGGGAGACCGGGTTACGCTTCCGGGTTAATCTCCTGGACTTCCTCGCGTCCGCCGTGCGTGTCGAGTTTGGATTCGGCGAGAAGCTCTGCGCGCCCGACTCGATCTATGAACCTTTGGAGTCTCCTCAACCGGCACTGTTCCCCCTGCCGGCGCCAACCATCCCGACTCGACAGGCGAGGGCCCCACATGGCTGACGCGCACACACGCTTATTCCACGAGCTGCTAGAGCCAATGCTGCGGCTTGATCTGACTGGCGTCCAGTTTAGGATCATCCTCTGGGTGGCTCGCAATAGCTACGGGCGCAACGGGGCCAGGTTCGCCCGCTATTCTTGGCGCAGGATGGCGATGGACTTCCGCATGGATCGGCGCGGGGTGGCGCGCCTGGGGGCAGACCTGCTCAAGAGGGGCATCCTGCGGACCAATGAGGCCGGGGAAATCGGCATCGACAAGCACCGGGTTAGGTCTTTAGCCCTGGGACCACAGTCCCAGGGGGACGGCAGCCCCATGGGACTAGGATGCACAAAAGAGGGGACTACAGTCCCAGGGGCTTTCCTCATAGTTAAAGAAAAAAGAAAGAGCGCTGACGCGCAACCCACCCAGCCTCAAGGCAAGGACCCCAACGTCAAGGCCATCATCGACTACTTCTTCCAGCGATGCCGGGAGGTCCGGGGCTTCAAGCCCGCAATCAGCGGGGGCAAGGACGGCGCCGCGGTCAAAAGCATCCTGGCCGCGGGCGAGACTCCCGACACCCTGCGGGCACTGGTGGACTTCTACCTCAAAAGCAAGAAGGCGGACGATTGCGGGGTAACGCTGGCCGCGGCCCTCTCGGCGCACAGCGTCAACCTGTTCCGCCAGCAGCACGCGCTTCGGCCCGCAGATGACGCGGACGCCCGGACGCGCTCCTACCTTCAGCAGACGGAGGCCGCGGCATGACCACCACCCCACCCAACAACGAGCAGGCAGAGCGCGCGGTCCTGGGCGCGGTCCTGATAGAGAACGCGGCGGCCGGCCTCCGGGTTGCGCGCCAGGTGCTCACCCCGGAGATGTTCTACCAGGAGAGCAACGGGGCCATCTTCCGCGTCATGGTGGAGCGGTTTCCGGAGGGTGCGGGCCTGGACATGGTGACGCTGACGGACGCGCTGCGCTCCGCGGGGGAGCTTGATAAGTGCGGCGGTCAGGTGCATCTATCGGACTGCATGGACGCGGTTTCGGCCACAGAGAACATCGAGCACTACGCCGATATCGTGGCCCGCTGCTACTACGAGCGGGAGATCATCAAGGCCAGCCGGGACCTGGCCGCGGACCCCAGGCCCGAGAAAATAGAGGCCGTCCGGGAGCTGACCTTGAAGCGCGAGCACCTGGGCGCGGCCTTCTCCGCGGACCTGGCGGACGTGCTACATGACCTGGTGGACCAGCTCGACTCGAAGGACGCCCGCAAGGTCTACTTCACCGGGATTCCCGCGGTGGACCGGACCTGGCTGGGCTCGCGCCCTGGCGAGATCAACACCTGGGCCGCGGCGACCAATGACGGAAAGAGCGTGCTCCTGCTGAACCTGGCCCATCTGGCCGCATCCAAGGGCGCGCGGTGCGTCTACTTCGGGACGGAGATGAGCGCCGCGGAACTGGCGACCCGTCTTGTCTCCATCGGCGGGGGCCCCGAGGCCTGGAAGCTGCGCAAGGGCACCCTTGGGGACGATGACCGGCGGCGCTACCTGGACGCCTGCGCCGGCCTGTCCCGGCTGCCCCTGCGCATCGTAGACCACCCGGAGCCGGGCCTGCGGGAGATCGAGGCCGCCATCTTCGAGCACAAGGCCGAGGTGGTATTCCTGGACTACCTGGACCGCTTCACTCTGCCCAGGGAGGAGAGCCTGCGCCTGCGCATCCGCGAGTTCATGCGCCAACTGAAGAACATGGCGCGGCGCTGCGGCGTGGTGGTCTACCTCGCGTCCCAACTCAACCGGAAGGCCTACGGGCATGGCGAGACAGCGCCTACCATGGCGGAGATCTCCGAGAGCTCCGCGGTGGAGAAGGAGAGCGACAGGGTAATGCTCGTGTGGGTCCCGGCCCAGAAGAACGGCGCGGGCTGGGGCCGGCGCGTCCTGGAGGTCATACAGGAAAAGAACCGGCATGGTGCCCGGGGTGTCAAGTTCGACCTGGAGCTGGATGAGCGGACGCTGCGGGTCCGCCAGGTGGAGGCCTGTGAGCAATCAGCCGCGGCTCATTGAGCGGACCTGCGCGGCCTGCGGCAAGTCCTTTCAGGCCCGGGCTTCGGATGTGCGCCGGGGATTCGGCCTCAATTGCTCGCGGGCGTGCCGGAATGCGCGGCGAGCCCAAAAGCCCCACTCGCACCCCTCTACGGGCCACTCGCACCCCTTCCAGCGCCCCCCTGCCTACCCCGATTCCCTGCCTGCCCTGGCGGCACCCGCGGCCGGAGGCCAGCCGTGAGCAACCTGCGCGACCTGGCGGGCGGCTCTTACCTGGTGCGGGCGGACGGGGACAGCCTGGAGATCCCGGGGGCCTGGGGCAGCATCTACCCCTACAGCGAGCGCACCGGCACCCTGGCGGTCCTGGCACAGGCCGATTGCACGATACGGAAGCTGGCGCATCTCGGGCTCAAGGTCGTCCAACGCGGGCAGTCAGAAGCCGCGTTCGTGTTCGACCCCAAGCTGTTGCACCAAGTGGCCGCCATCATCCGGGCCGCGAAGAAGAGGCCTGGCGCATGAACCAACGGGCCAAGGGCGCGCGGCATGAGAAGGCGGTCGCGGACCACCTGGCGGCTCAGGGCTTCCTCACGGAGCGCGGCTTCAAGAGAGTGGCCTTCATCCGGGGCCGGCCCATGCCGATCACCAAGGACCTGTTCGCGGCCTTCGACATCTGCGCTATCCGTCCCCCCTCCGAGGTCCGCTTCATCCAGGTCACGGCCGGGGCCGTGGCCCCTCGCAGGGCCAAGGCGTTCGCGGTCTGGGGAGAGGCCGAGGTCTGGGAACATCTGCGGGCCGGAATCTATCGTGTGCATCGGCATGATCGGACGGAAGTCGTAGACGCAGGGCAGGCGGCCAGAACGCGCGAGAGTGAAAAGGAGGTCTGAAAGTAGATATGAAAGGCAAAAAGACCGGAGGACGAGAGAAGGGAACTCCCAATCGTATGACCGGAGCGCATCAGGACCTCATTGATGCCTGGGATAAGGTGTCCGGCCCCCAGACCGCAAAGAAGATCATGAAGGCCGCTATCGAAGCCGCCATAGGTGATGAGATCATTATCGAGAGCGCCGATGGGACCAAGTTGACTAAAAAACCTGTGCGCAACTTCGAGCCACTCAAGGCGCTCTTGCCATTCATCGCCCGGAAGATGCCCGAGAGGACTGAAATCGGCCGCATGACGCTGGAGGATTTGATTTGCAAGTCCGCTGGAGAGGACGAGATTTGAAGGCGCGCGGGAAGATGGTCATAAAATATGCCAGCGCCGAGCAGCGGCGCAAAGCGGCGGCAAGTCTCAAGAATATTCTGCCCTTCGAGGTCTGGAAGGCTCGCAGAAATCCAGGTCCCGAAGAAATCGAGACGTATTGGAGCATCGTGAAGGAGTGGGAAAAGATCGCGTCAGGGAAATGCGTGGTGTCCGTTACGGTCACTTACCCGAGCGCAAATAGGCCCCGCTTAACCAAGGCGACTGCGGCCAGGCAGGAATCATCCCAAGATTTCCCAAGAAATTCGACGGTTAACGGCGGCCAGGCAGGCGGCGCGGCTCCTAGCAAAACTTAAGGTCCGGGGCGCCTACGCTGTCCACGCCGGCCCTGGCCGCGGGGCTTGGGGCGGCGGGAATGTTTTCGGCGACGAAACGGAGGCTGGGTTCCTGACTGAACCGGTCGCGGCAATCGTGAGCCGGGATTTGCTAAACTCCCAGAGCGCTTAGGACGCTCCGGGAGGGGTCCCGATCTTGGCCCCCTGGTGCAGAGCCTTTCCCGGTTCTGAGTGCCACCGGGGGCCATGTTCAAGGGCCCCGAGGATATCGGCCGCCGTGTCAGCTATTGAGTCTGTAGCGCGATCTTGACCACGTCGGGTTCAAGCACACCGTGGGCGCCGCTGATGATGTCAACAAGCCAGCCGGGGAAGAACCCTGTCACGATATTCCCGCCGACCCAATTACTCGTAAAAGAGCCTATCGTATATTTCCCAGACCCATGTCCAGCAAGCGTGCAAGTCACTTCATAGGATTGGTTCCTTCGGCTCAGTTGGACAACACCAGGGGAGCGGATTGTAAACCTGTCCACCGTGCAGTCCGCGCCTGGGGGGTCCGTAATGATGTTGACCTGCTGCGTTGA
>JAQUNT010000179.1 GCA_028717525.1 Elusimicrobiota bacterium | reverse complement strand
ATCTCCTGTTCGAATGCGCCTCGGGCCGCAGCCCGGTCGCCCGCGTCGTGGCGCGCCCGCTCAGCGCCTGAGCAGGTTCAGGAACTCGGCCCGGGTGGTGGGGTCGTCGTGGAAGCTGCCCAGCACCGAGGAGGTCGTCATCACCGAGTCCTGCTTGCCCACCCCGCGCATCATCATGCACAGGTGCTGGCACTCCATGACCACGCCCACGCCCTCGGGGGCCACGGCCTCCATGACCGCGTGCGCGATCTGGCCGGTGAGCCGTTCCTGGATCTGCAGGCGGCGCGCGAAGAAGTCCGCGATGCGGGCCAGCTTGCTGATCCCCAGCACCTTGCGCTCGGCGATGTAGCCGATGTGGCAGCGCCCGAAGAAAGGCAGCATATGGTGCTCGCAGAGGCTGTAGACCTCGATGTCCCGGGCGATGATCATGTTGTTGGTCTCGGCCTTGAACACGGCCCGGTTGATGACCGCGGACTGGCGCAGGCGGTAGCCCTGGGTCAGGTACTCCAGGCTCCTGGCCACGCGGCCCGGGGTGCGCCGCAGGCCTTCGCGGCCCGGGTCTTCGCCGAGCTCCTTGAGCAGGCTGCGGACCAGGTCTTCAACGCGCTTGTGGTTCATGGATGAATCTCTCCTTGAGGCTCCGCGAGAGCTCCGGCAGGGCCTCGCCGGGACTGCCCGCGGGCGGCGGGGCCAGGCCCGGGGCCAGCTCGCGCAGGGCCGCGGCCAGGAAGGGCCGGGTGCGCAGGTCCGGGTCGGGCAGGACCAGGTCCGGCTCGTCGACCGCCAGGTCCCCGTAGATCAGGATGTCCAGGTCGATGGGGCGCGGGGCGTAGCGGTCCGGGCCGCGCCGGCGGCCCAGCTCGGCCTCGATGCCGCGCAGGACCTGGAACTTGAGGGCCCGGGGCGCCAGTTCCGTGCGCACGGCGGCCACCCCGTTGACGAAAAGGGGCTGGCCCGCCGGGCCGACCGGCTCGGTGCGGTAGAAGGTGGAGAGCCCGTGCAGGCGGACCTTCTTGGCCAGCAGCTCCAGGGCCTTGGGGATGTTGGCCTCGGGCGAGAGGTTGGAGCCCAGGCTGATGTAGGCCGCGGTCATGTGGGGCGCGCCCGGCGCAGCACCACGCTCGCCGTGCGCGCGAAGCGCAGGGCCCCCGGCTTCTCGACCTCCACCTCCACGACCTGCACCTGGGGGTCTTTGAGGCAGAGCTCCGCCACCCGGCCGGCCAGCCTCTCGATGAGCTGGAAGCTGGAGGCCTCGACCTCGGCCACGATGCGCTTCTTGATGGCTTTGTAGTCCACCGTGTCCTTGAGGTCGTCGCTGCGCGAGGCCGCCCCCAGGTCCGCCTCCAGCCGCACCTGGATGACCACGTCCTGCTTCTCGCGGCGCTCCTCGGGATAGACCCCCACGACGCAGCGCAGGTTCAGGTCCTTGATGCGGATCTCGTCAGCCATAGACCGCCCCCCGCATGTGCCGGCCGCCGTCCACGAAGATGGTCTGGCCGGTCACGAATGCGCTGCGCGCCAGGAACACCACCGCGTCGGCCACGTCCTCCGCCTCGCCGTGGCGCCGCAGGGGGTTGCTGTCCTTGAGGCGCTCCAGATACCCCTCGTCCTCTCCGGCCGGGGGCAGAACCAGACCCGGAGCCACCGCGTTGACGCGCAGGCCGGGAGCGTACTCCAAAGCCATCATGCGCGTCAGGGTGGCCAGCAGGCGCTTGCTGAGATGGTAGGCGGCGTGCTCCGCGTCGTAATCGGTGATGCGGGAATCGAGCAGGTTGACCACGCAGCCCTCCCGCCCGGTCCGCGCCAGGGCGCGCGCCAGGACGAAGGGCGCCAGCGCGTTGATACGGATGTCGCGCTCCAGGTCCGCGGGCTCCAGGCCGTCCAGGCGTCCCTTGGGGAAGATGGAGGCGCTGTTGACCAGGATGTCCACGCCGCCCGCCTTGCGGCAAGCTTGCGCGAAGAGGGCCTCCGCCTGGGCGGAGTCCGCCAGGTCGGCCTGGAGCACCCAGGCCCGCCGGCCCAGGCCGCGCAGTTCGCGGACCAAGGACCGGGCCTCGGCCGCGGAGCCCCGGCAGTGCACGACCACGTCCGCTCCGGCCCGCGCCAGGGCCAAAACGATGGCCCGGCCCAGGCGCTTGGCCCCGCCCGTGACCAAGGCGGTCCGGCCGAGCAGCGGGCTAGCGGCTCTGGCGCGCGCGATGGCTCCTCCCTCGGGGCGGATGCGCGGCGCTGAAAGCGCGCCTCTGCTCCTGCTGGGACTTGTTGAACGCGGCGCGCTCGGCCTTCTGCTTGGCCTTGAACTGCGCGCGCAGGGGTCTCTGCTCCTCGCGGCTCTTGCCTTTGAGGCTCTCGTAGAAGACCTTGCGGTCCTGGTCGAGCTTCCGCCTGAAGTCCAGCCGCGCCGTCTTCTGCTGCGCGCTGAAGGCCTGGCGCTCGTCCGGCGCAGGCTGCGGCTCGGCCGCCCCCACCCCGGCCGCAGCGCAGGCCAGCAGCAGGCCCGCCAGCGCGACCCGTCGCATGATGGTCTTCATATACCCCCCTGGAACCCCGAGGGCTCCTACTATTCTATACGATTCAGACCCGGAAAAGTTCCGTCGCGGTGCGGTTTGATAGAATGGTGCCGTCCCCATGCCCCAAGGTCCAGACCCCTTTGACGCCCTGCGCCGCGCCCTGAGCCGACGCGCCCCCCGGCGCATCCTTGCGCCGGGACGCTCCTGCACCTCCGTGGCCCTGATCCTGGCCGGAGCGCGGCCGCGGGACCTCGCAGTCCTCCTCATGGAGCGCGTCCAGCACCCGCACGACCCCTGGTCCGGACACGTGGCCCTGCCCGGAGGCCACAGCGAGCCGGAAGACGCCGACCGCCTCGCCACCGCGCTGCGCGAGACCGAGGAGGAGACCGGCCTGCGCCTGCGGCCGGAAGATCTGCTCGGCGAGCTCGACGACCTCAGCCCGCGGACCGCGACCTATCCAGAGCTGGCCGTGCGGCCCTTCGTCTTCGGCCTGCTCCGCAGGCCCGCCTGCGCGCCCGGCCCGGAGGCGGCGGAGTGCTTCTGGGTCAGGCTCGACGGCCTGCCCCCGGCCGTGTGCGCGGAGACCTTCGTCATCGCCGGCCAGCCCCGGCGGCTGCCCGCGTTCAAGCTCGGGAACCGGATCGTCTGGGGCATCACCTACAGGATCCTGCGGTCCTTGCTGGAGCTCGCGCGGCTCTAGGCGCCGCGCAGCGCCCGGCGCAGGCGGTCGGCGACCAGTTCCACATCGCTTTCCGCCAGCTCCTCATAGAGCGGGAGATACAGCACTTCCCGCTTGGCCCGGGCCGCGTTCGGGCATTCCCGCCGCTGCTCCGCGAACATCTCCAGGGCGCTGCAGTCCTGCAGATAGCCCAAGGAGGAGTCGATGCCGCGGCGCAGCAGCTCTTGCCGCGCCCGCTCCTTGCCGGGGACGAAGACCGGACAGCTGGAGAAGACGTCCTCGGCGCCCTCCTGGGACCGCGGCACGCGCACACCGGGGATGGCGCGCAGCAGCCCGTAGAGCTGCAGGGCGCGCTCCCGCCGCCTCTGGTTGCGCGCGTCGAGCGAGGCCAGCTGGAGCAGGCCCAGCGCCGACTGCGCGGGGTGGAAGGCTCCGGCGCGCGGCTCGCCCAGCTGGGCCGGAGGCTCCGCGAACAGGAGGTCGACGGCGTCCAGGCCGGCGCCGGCGCACAGCCTCAGGCCCGCGTAGGTGAGGGGGAACCCCGGCCCGGACGTGGCGCACTTCATGACCGCCGCCTTCAGCAGCGCCGCGGCGGGAAGCCGCGCCAGGACCGGGCTCTGCGCGGCGCGGCGCAGCCCCCGCGCCAGGACCTCGTCCCGGGCCACGACCATGGCGCCGCCCAGCGTGGTCATGTGCTTGGTCACGCCGAAGGTGAAATACGCCGCCTCTCCCCAGGCGCCCGCGCGCCGGCCCCGGAACGCGCCGCCCAGGGACTGGGCGCAGTCCTCGATGACCGTCAGGCCGCGCTCCCGGGCCAGGGCGCAGACGGCCGCGAGGTCGCAGATGAAGCCGCTCAGGTGCGTGGGGATGACGGCCCGGGTGCGTCCGGTGACGCTCCGGCGCGCGGCCTCCGGGTCGATCGCGAGCGAGTCCGGCTGGATGTCCACGAACACGGGCTTGAGCCCGGCGCGGACCACGGCGGCCGGAACCGCGAAATAGGTCAGCGCGGGCACCAGGACCTCGTCGCCTTCCCGCAGGCCGAGGCCGCGCAGGAGATGGTAGAGCCCCCAGCGGGCCGAATGCGCGGCCACCGCGTGCGGCACGTCCAGATAGCGCTCCAGCGCCCGAGCGAACTCCTCCGAGCCGCCTGGACGGCGCCCGGCGCGCAGCGCGGCGCCCAGCTCCCGCCAGCTCAGCGCGGGCCGGAAGCTGGGCAGGAAGGTCATGGCGCCAGCCCCGGCCGAGGCCGCAGGGAACGCCTCTTGAACACCAGCCAATGGCGCTCGAAGGGCAGCGGTTCCTCATGGAGCAATCCGAACTGCCGGAACTCCCGCGACAGCTGCGCCGTGAACTCCAGGCCGCGCGGCGATCGCGAGAGATTGCGCGGACTCATCTGCGGATTGGGCAGAGGGTCCGGGTCGGCCTGGCCGCCTTGCGTCATCTCCGTCTCGATCTCGCGCCAGGAAGAGATGCCGCTCGCGGCATAGACGATGATGAAGTCCAGGTCCGCCAGGATCCGGCGCGAATCGACCAAGGTCCGGTAATTCATCCCGTGGACCGTCACGTTCTCGTAGCGGCTGCTGAGGTAGTAGTTCAGCATGCCCTCGTACAGGAACGGCCTCGGCGCCAGGCTCAGGTTCAGCACGCTCAGCTTCCGCGCCGGGGATATGTACCCGTCCATCCGCGCCATGAGCCGGTCGATCTGGAGGGCGTAGCCGTGCTGCTTCGGGGTCCCGAAAGGAGTCATGCCCAGCCAGGCGCGCGGGTCGGACCAGAGCAGGCGCAGCCTGGCCGTCCCCATCCGCTCAAAATCCGGGCCGCCCCTCTTGGGAAGCCCGGACCTGGCCTCGTCTCGAGACGAAAAGGTCCGGACGCCGAACTGCAGGCAGGCGAACGCCATCAGGAAAGCGAAAACGGCCGTTCTGGCCGTCAGGTTCTTGAGGCTGCAGACCCACCAGGCCGTGATCACGGCCAGCGCCGGCAGGACCGGCATGCCGTAGCGCAGTTCCGCGGCGGGATACAATCCCTGATTGCTGGTGGGCAGGAGGAGCGGCATGAGCACGAGATGCGAGACCGCCCAGGCGGCCACGACGGACCGGTGCTTGACCGGAGCGGCCAGGAGGCCGACGAACGCCGCGACGGCCGCCGCGAACAGGGGCAGGCCCAGCGGGTCGAACACCAAGGACTCCATGACGCGGCAGGCGACCGCGAAGTAGGAGTGTCCCAAGGTCGGAGGGAAGTTCGGCTCCATCATGTGCATCCGCACGATCCCGCAGATGGTCTCCAGGCGCCCGCCCCACCAGATCGACGAGACCGCCGCGGCGCAGGCCGCGGCGATCCCGAGGTTGGCCCAGCGCCGCGCCGGGAGGGCCCCCCGGGCCTGCGCCAGGGCGGCCGCGAACGCCGCGGCCAAAGGCAGGGCCATATAGACCATCATCTGCA
>JAQUNT010000178.1 GCA_028717525.1 Elusimicrobiota bacterium | reverse complement strand
CCGGACCTGCGCGAGGTTCTTCGGCATCAACTGTCTGGTCGGCCCGGGGAGCGTCGCGGTCAACTGCCTGCGCGAGATGGGGAAGCTGGGCCTCGACGGCGTGCGCATCGAGAAGTTCTTCTACGGGGGCGAGCACCTCTACGACGCGGAGAAGGCCGAGCTGCGCGAGCGCTACGGCGTCCGCCAAGTCGCGTCCCCGGCCTACGGCACCGTGGACACCTGGTATATCGGCTACCAGTGCGCGGCCTGCCCGACCGGAGTCTTCCACGCCCATGACGACCAGTGCTTTATGGAAGTCTGGGACGAGGAAGCGGACCGGCCTTGCGCCGCGGGCGAGGTCGGCCTGCTCTACGCCACGGCCCTGCCCAGGCGGCTGACCCCCATCGTGCGCTACCGGGTGGGCGACCGCGCGCGCCGGCTGCAGGACCGTTGCCCCTGCGGCCGGACCACTCCGATCTTCGAGCTCCTGGGCCGCGGCGACGACGTCCTGCGCATCGGGCCGTTCTACTCCGTGGACTACGCCTACATCCAGGACTGCGTCAGCCGCGTGCGCGGCCTCTCGGGAACGGTCCAGATGCAGAAGACGCGCGAGGCCGGCCGCGACCGCCTGGTGGTGCGCGTGGAGACCCGCGCTCCGGCCCGCGCCCGCCGTCTCCTGGCCGCCGCTCTGGTCCGCGAGATCCTGGCCCGCCGCCAAGCCTTCGCTAAAGGCATCGCCCAGAAGACCGTCCGTCCCCTGCAGGTAGAGCTCCTGGACGAGGGAAGCCTGCCCCGCAATCCGCGCACGGGCAAGCTCATCCGGGTGCTCGACGACCGATGACCCCGGCTCTCGCCAGGCTCGAGATCCCGCCCCAGCCGGCCTTCCTGGAGCCGACCGTGGGCTTCGTGCTCGCCTTCGCGGCGCGCTTCGCCCGGGGCGAGAGCGAGCAGAGCGAGCTCAAGACCGCGGTCTCGGCCGTGCTCGAGATGGTCATCGACAACAACGCGGGCGGAGGCGTGCCCGTGGCCGTGGAGGTGGGGGAAACCGCAGGCAAGCTCAGGGTCTCGGTCATCAACCACGGCGCGCCCATCCTGCTCCGGGGCGGCCGCACCGGGATCCACTCCCGCCACTATGCCAAGTTCCACGAAGCCTCCCGGCACGCGGATTCCGTGACCTTCGAGAACTCCGGCCGCCAGGGCCAAGCCGTGGTCCTGGAGCTCCGCCTGGGCGCGGTGGCCGCGGCCATGTCCTTGCTGGCCAAGCCCGCGCCGCAGGCGCCGGCCATCCCGGAGGACGAGGTCATCACGGTGCGCGGCCTGGCTCCGGGCGAGGAGGACGCGCTCAGCCGCCTTTTCTACCTGGTCTACGGCTACGACTACGTCAACGAGTTCGTCTACTACCCGGAGAAGATCAAGGACATGCTCGAGGCCGGAGACCTCCTCTCCATCGTGGCGGCGCGGCCCAACGGCCGCCTGGTGGGGCACGTGGCTCTGGTGCGCCGCAACCGCGAGCCCGCGGTCTACGAAGCGGCCATGGGCGCGGTGGACCCCGCGGTCAAGTCGCGCGGGCTCTTCGGCCAGCTCTTCGGCAAGGCCATGGAGGTGGTCCGCAGCACCCCCATGCAGTACTGCCTCTGCGACTGCGTGACCAACCACGCCTTCAGCCAGAGGCACGTGGCCAAGTTCGGCGGCACCGAGCTGGCCCTCTACGCCGGCTGCCAGTCCCGCGAGACCCAGGCGCGCCTGGAGCGCCTGGGCCTGGGCAAGGACCCGGAGAGCATGCTGCGCTACAGCCTGCTGGTCTCGGTCATCCCGCGCGTGCCCCGGCCCTTCGGAGCCGGCGTGGTCCTGCCCGAGAGCATCGGCGAGCGCTTCGGCTTCCTACTGGAGCCGCTCGGCCTGGCCTGGTCGCCGGCGCCGCGCTTCCAGTCCCTGCCCGCCGCGGGGAGCTTCAAGACCAGCACCCAGCGCGCCCAGTCGGCGGCGCTCTTCGACCTCTCCGAGCCGGGCCAGGAGGCCGTCGAGGATATCGTCGAGGAATGGCGCGAGCTGCTGCGCGAGGGTTTCGAGTACGCGGCCGTGGAGGTCCCGCTCGACGCCCCCGGCCTGGGGCCGCTCTACGACATCCTCTCCGGCGGCGGCTTCTTCGCCTCCGGCTTCGTCCCCTACCGCTGCGGGGCGCCGGCGGTATCGGAAGTTCCGCCGGTGCCGGCCGGACGGACTTCCTTACGGCCGGCGCGGCTCGGGTTCCGCTTCCAGGCGCTGGGGCCCACCAAGGTGGCCTTCGACGACATCAAGGTCGCCACCGACCACGGCAAGAGGCTGCTGGCGGCCGTGCGCAAGGACTACGAGGCCAACGGATTGCTATGAGACTGCCCGACTGCGAAGCCGTCTGCCGCGTCCCGGACCCGCAGGTCTGGACCTTGGCCAAGACCCGGCGCATGGTCGCGG
This sequence comes from Elusimicrobiota bacterium, assembly GCA_028717525.1. Classification (GTDB taxonomy): domain Bacteria; phylum Elusimicrobiota; class Elusimicrobia; order UBA1565; family UBA9628; genus UBA9628. Next base: position 3,228 of record JAQUNT010000178.1, on the reverse strand, counting down.
CCTGCCGGGAACTGGCGCGCTTCCATGCGCGCCGCAGCCCGGAGCTGGCCGCGCTCTACCGCCGCCGGGGCTTCCGGCCCGAGTCCATCCGGACCGAGGGCGACCTCAAGCGCATCCCCATGCTGGGGGTGACCGCCATGAAGCGCTTCCTGCTGACCTCCTTGCCGCACGAGTCCTGCGTGCTCAAGGGAACCTCCTCGGGCACGCGCGGGCAGAAGACCCAGATGTGGTTCGACGCGGCCAGCCTGGACCGCTGCCAGGCCCAGCTCAGCGGGCTTTGGGAGCAGGAGGGCCTGCGCTCCGCGGAGCCGACCAACTACCTCATGTTCGTCTACGACCCCAAGGAGGCCAAGGACCTGGGCATCGCCTTCTCGGACACCAACCAGCAGCGCTTCGCCCCGGCCGCCGGGGTCTTCTACGCGGTGCGCAAAAGCCGGACCGGGGCTTGGGAGTTCCGCAAGGCCGACACGGCGCGGACCCTGCGGGAGTACGCGAGCGCGGGCCTGCCCGTGCGCATCTTCGGCATCCCCGGCTTCATCTACGAGTTCCTCTCCGGGATGACGGAGCCCGCGCGCCTGCCCCCGCGCAGCTGGATGGTCACGGGCGGAGGCTGGAAGGCGGCCGAGGACAAGCAGGTCTCGCGCGAGTACTTCCGGGAACTGGCCGCCAAGATGCTGGGCCTGGATCCCGAGAACATTCGCGACGGCTACGGCATGGCCGAGCACGCCGCTCCCTACCTGGAGTGCCGCAGGCACCGCTTCCACGTCCCGGCCTACAACCGCGTCTACGCGCGCGACCCCGTGACCTTGGAGGTCCTGCCCCCGGGCCGGCCGGGCCTGCTGGAGCTCATCACCCCCTTCAACGCCATGATGCCCAACCTGGCCATCTTGAGCACGGACCTGGGCGCGCTCGACCGCGGACGCTGCCCCTGCGGCTACAACTCCCCGACCTTCACCTTGCTCGGCCGGGGCGGGCTGGTCAAGCACAAGGGCTGCGCCATCCACGCGGGCGAGATCGTGCGGAGGTCGTCTTGAAGACCCAGTACTGGTTCGGCGAATGGCGCGACGGGGAGCTCACCGCCAACGACGCGGCGCGCCTCTGCAGGTGCGCCGCGGCTCTGCGCCGGTCCGCGGCCGCCCGCCCGCTCGACCAGGTCCTGCGCCTGCTGGGCCGCGCCCAGAAGCTCTGGCAGGACCCGTCCTACGCCCCGCGGCGGGCCGCGGAACGGACCCTGCCCGGCGCGACCGGATTCTCCGCGGCCATGGTCCGCCGCGGGCTGCAGGAGCTCCGCTGGACCTTCGACCCGGAGCTCCTGCGCCGCAAGATGGACCTGGAGCTGCCCGGGCACGACGGCCTGGGGGAGCGGCGCTGGGAGCCCCTGGGCACGGTCCTGCACGTCTGGCGGGCAACGTGTTCGTAGGCGCGGCCGGCTCCTTGGTCGAGGGCCTGCTGACCCGCAACGTGAACATCCTCAAGATGTCCTCCGCGGAGGGGGTCTTCCTGCCCCTGCTCATCGAGTCCTTGCGCGAGTGCGACGAGGACGGGGTGCTCCCGGGCTGCCTGGCCGTGGTGCAGTTCTCCCAGAAGCAGGCCGGCGTCATCGCTGAGTTCAAGCGCGAGGCGGACGGCATCGTGGTCTGGGGTGGCGAGTCCGCGGTGCGGGGCTGGCGCGACGGCCTGCCCGCGCGCACGCGCCTCATCGTGTTCGGGCCCAAGCTGAGCGCGGCCGTGGTGACGCGGCAGGGCCTGCGCGAGCTGGGGCCCCGGGCGCTGGCCGAGAGCCTGGCCGAGGAGGCGAGCATCTGGGACCAGAACGCCTGCACGGCGCCGCAGGCCTGCTACGTGCAGGGCGAGGACTCGGCGCGGCGCCTTCTCGAGGAACTGCCCGAGGCGTTGGACGCCGCGGCCCGGGCCCTGCCGCCCGGAGAGGTGGACACGGACGCGGCCGTGGAGATCCGCAAGCTGCGCGGCGTCGCCGAGGTGGCCGAGGCCCGGGGCCTGGGGGCCCTGCGCGAGTCGGCGCGCCGCCTGGACTGGACCGTGCTTCTGGACCGCGACCTGACTTTGGACCCGTGCCCTCTGCATCGGACCCTGCGCCTGGTCCCCTTCGAAAAGGCCGCAGACGTAGCCGCCCAGCTCGCGGACCTGCGGGGCTACGTCCAGACCGTGGGCCTGGCCGCGGGCGGCGGCGAGAGCGAGGCGCTGGCCGACGCCTTCTCGGACGCGGGCGTCCTGCGCGTGGTGGAGCTGGGCCGCATGGCCGCGGGCGAGGTGGAAGACCCCCACGACGGGGCCCAGGACCTGCCCCAGTTCATGCGCCTGGTCCTGCGCCGCCTGCCGGGGCGCCAGGCCTGGACGCCCGCGGAGAGGCTCACCGCGCCGCGCCGCCGGGCTCTCATCGACTCGCGTCTGAGGCGTCTCATCGACGCCGCGCGCCGGTCCCGTTTCTACGGCCGCCGGCTCAAGGGCGTGCGCCTCTCCACCGTCGCGGACCTGGTCCGCGTCCCGGAGCTCACCCGCGCCGAGATGGAGGCGAACATGCCGCCCCAAGGCGAGGGGCTCGCCACGGGCCCTTGGACCGGGGGTTATGTATCCCGGAGCGGAGGTTCGACCGGCGCGCCGAAATTCTCGGTCTACGACCGGCACGATTGGGACGCGATGATCGCCAGCGGCGCCGAGGTCTTCCGCAGTCTGGGGCTCAAGCCTTCCGACCGCCTGGGCAATTTCATGCTGGCCGGGGACCTCTACGGGAGCTTCGTCTCCTTGGACCACGTCAACCACCGCCTGGGCCTGACCAGCTTCGGCTTCGGCGGGAATTCGACCCCGGAGACTTTCGTGGAGGTCTGGCGGAAGTTCCATATCAACGCGGTCGAGGGCATCCCTCCCAGCCTGCTGCCGTTCCTGCGCAAGGCCAAGGCGCTGGAGCGCAGGCTGACGCTGGAGACCGTCATGTACGGGGGCTCGCCCCTGAGCGCGGCGGACTACGATTGGCTCAAGTCCAGCCTCAAGGTCAGCCGCATCGCTTCGGTCATCGGCGCCAACGACGGCGGCCAGCTGGGCTACCAGTGCGAGCGCATGAGCGGGGCCCTGCACCACGCCGTAGACGAGTTCAACTGGATCGAGGTGGTCGACGATGCCGGGCGGCCGGTGCGGGACGGGGAGCCTGGGCGCATCCTGATCACCAGCCTGCTCAAGTTCGCCTACCCCTTGATCCGCTACGCGATCGGC
>JAQUNT010000177.1 GCA_028717525.1 Elusimicrobiota bacterium | reverse complement strand
TCGCCGGCGCAGGCGCCGGCCGAAGCGACGCCAGCCGCGCCGGACCTTCCGGCCTCGCCTTGCCGCGACGCGCTCGTCTCCGCCCTGGGCGGCGTCGGCCTCAGCGTGGCCTTGGCCGCAGCCCTCCTCTGGTGGGTGGCGCGGGGGCGGGCGGCCGGCGGGCCGGCGCCGGAGGAAGTCCCGCGGCCGCAGGCTCTGCTGCCCTTGCGCCAGGCCGCCGAGCCGAAGCTGGTCCTCTTGTGCCGGGACGAGAGCTGGGTCAGCGTCCGGGCGGACGGGGACATCGTCTTCGCGGGGCGCCTGCCGAAGAACGCGCGTCAGGAGTTCCAGGCCCGCAAGCTCATCGTCCTGCGCACCCCGGTCCCCGAGCATCTGGCCCTCTGGCTCAACGGCGCGCTCTTCCGGCTGCCGCGGCCCGAACCGGGCGGGGAGTATCGGATAGAATCCCCGTGAATCTGGCCAACCAGCTGACCATGGCCCGCATCATCATGGCCCTGGCCATGGTCCTCGCGCTCATCCATCCCAGCCCGGGCTGGCACGTGGCCGCCCTGGGGCTCTGCGCGGCCGCTCTGGTCACGGACTGGGTGGACGGCTACGTGGCGCGCAAGACCAACACCATCAGCGCCTTCGGCAAGATCGCCGACCCCATCGCGGACAAGATCCTCGTCCTGGGCGCCCTCATCGCCCTCCTCCAGAGGCGGGAACTCGGCGTCCCGGCCTGGGGAGTGTTCCTGATCGTGGCGCGGGACCTCTTGCTGGGCGGGGTGCGCACCTTGGCCGCGGTGCAGGGCAAGATCATGGCCGCGGAGAAGTGGGGCAAATGGAAGATGGGGGTCCAGAGCGGCGCCGTGCTGCTCATGCTGGTCATCCTAGTCGCCATCGAGAACTCCGCCTGCGCTCCGGCCTGGCTGGCCCGCCTGCCCTACCATCTCACCGTCATCTGCGTCGTTTTCACCTGGGCCAGCGCCTACTTCTATTACCGCCAAAGCCGCCGCATGATCGAGAGCTCATGGGGCTGAAGCCGCTCGACCGTATGGCGGTCTGGCTTGCCACCGGACTCTATTTAAGCTATATTCCCTCGACGTTATTCGGCGCCCTGAGCAGGGTGAGGTTCTTTGAGTGGGCGCGGGGAAGGCGCTGGACCGGAGCCGGGCTGCTGGGGACGTTCGCCGGGCTCATCCTGGCCCCCCTGCTCCCGACGGCTCCCGTGAGCTTCGGCCTGTTCTGGGCCGGGGCCGCGGGCGCGGCCTGCTGGCTCTGCGGCCGCGCGGAGAAAGTCTTCGGCGTCCACGACGACCCCCGCATCGTCCTCGACGAGGTCGTCGGGTTCTGGACGGCGATCGCCTTCCTGCCGCCGCGGCTGCCGGTCTGGATGGCCGCCTTCATCCTCTTCCGTGCGCTGGACGCGTGCAAGTTGCCGCCCTGGGTCTGGCTGGAGCGGCTGCCCGGCGGCCTGGGAGTGGTGGCCGACGACGTGGGCGCGGGCGTCGCGACGAACATCGTCCTGCGCGTCCTGATCTGGTTGGTGCCTTGGTTCGGCCTGTGAAAAAGACGATCGCGGCGGTCATCCTCCTGCTGGGCCTGGGCGTCTCCGGGGCCCGGGCGCAGGTCGTGGGCATCTCCACGGAGCCGGTCGCCTTCGGGACCTCCACGTCGACCGTGGTCAGTCTGGCGTCCTATCTCGGGGCCAAGCTATCCCGGGAGCGGGGCCCCTGGGTTCTGGGCGAGGTCCTCTTCTTCTCCCGGGACCGCCTGGTCAGCGACTACACCTGGCGCGAGGCCGTGCGCGGCCGGCGCGGCTCGCTCTACACCAACGCGGACATCGATTCCGACATGGAGCGCCTGCTCGGGCTCAAGAAGTTCGACAAGGTGGAGGCCGGCCTCTACGAGATCCCCGGAGTGCCCGTGCCGCAGGAGTACCAGGGCGTGGCCGTCTCGACCTCCGAGGTGCGCCTGGTCTTCTTCATGACCGAGAAGTTCGTGGTGGGCGCCTCGACCAAGGCGGCGCGGCCGCTGGCGCCCGCGGCCGTCTCCGGGGTCGTGCTGACGCCGACCGCCTACCGCGGCGCCGGACGCTACACCACGCCGGGCATGGGCCTCGACATCAACGCCGCCTATTACATCGGCCGCCTCTACGGCAAGAACAGCTATCCCCTGACCCCGGCCAAGACCAACTACATCGACCGGCTGGGGGTCTGGCTGCTCACCGCCGACGGCAAGATGCAGGTCCAGTCGGAGACCGCGTGGCGGCCGGCCATGGCCGTGGGCGTTCAGGCCACGGCCCTGCTGCGCGACTCCCCGCAGCCGCAGATCAACCAGACCCCCACCCTCACGGTGAAGGCCACCAACGGCAGCACCCAGATACTCAGCGACGCCTTCGTAGTCCTGAGCAAGAAGTTCGGGCCGGCGCGCACCAGCATGGGCGTCATGCTGGGAGACATGGGGAACCTGCCCGGGAACCTCTCGGAGTTCCTCACTCCCGAGGCCCTGAAGTGGTACCGCAACGACAACAGCGGCACGGTCATCCGGAGCAAGACCGTGCCTTTCGCGAGCCTCCTGTTCATCCCCAAGTCGAAGCCCGCCTTTCCGCTGGGGGTCGAGGTCATGAAGTTCAACGGCTCGCCGATGAACCCTTGGCTCATCAACTTCAAGGTCGGCTACTTCCTCAGGCTGAACTTCGACGTGGCCTATCTGAAGTACCAGGGCGGCTACGACGTCATCGGCGTCCTGCAGTTCCGCTACAACTACTTCCCGTCCCGTTAAGGCCAGCCCCGCCAGCGGCGGGCCGCCCATTCGCAGAGCCAAAGCGCCAGAGCCGCGGCCAGCCACCACGGCGAGGCCCAAAGACGCCGGCGCCGGACGATCTCGGACTGGCGCCGGACGGGCGAGAGCTTCTCGAGCAGGGCCCCGGCGTCGGCCGCGGAGAGCTCGGTGAAGGTCCCGCCGGTGGCCTCGGCCACGCGGCGCAGCCACTTGCGGTCCATGGGCGCCTCGGGCGCGGCCCCGACCCAATCGAAGCGGACCTCGTCTTCGCCCCAGGCCTTGCCCTGGCAGCGGGCCACGGCCTTGAGGCGGTGCCAGCCCGTTGAGAGGCCGGTCAACTCCACGGAATAGGCCCCCGGGCCGGTCTCCTTGGCCGGAGCCTCCCGCACCTGGCCGTCCGGGGCGGTCCACAAGACCCGGAGCTCGGTGGAGGCCGCGGCCGCGGGGGCGAAGCTCTCGTCGAAGACGCGCAGGCGCACCACGGCCGGCTCCCGGGGAGACAGGCGGTCCGGCAGGGGCGCGAACTTGACCTTGGAGAGCTCCAGGCTGCCGGTCAGGTACTGCACGGCCCGGGTCCAGAACCGGCCGTAGAAGCCCGAGACCCGCCAGTCCAAGGCGCCGCCCAGGCGCCAGCGCCAGGTCGAATCCGAGCTGACCAGCATGACCTTGCCCCGGCCATAGTCCCGTATGGCGAAGATGGGCACCGGCTCCCCGTCCTCCGTGCGCGCCCGGGGATGCGCGGCCAGGACCGCGGCTCCCGGCCGCGCGGCCACGAACTGCCCGTAGCCGTCGAGCTCGGGCAGGGCCTCCCAGGCGGCGCGGGACTGCTCGGGCGTGTCGTAGAGCTGCACGAGCGGATGGCGCAGGGCCACGGGCTGGGCGCGGAACAGGCCGCCGATGAAGTCCGGCACCCGGCTGGAGAGCCGGACCGGCAGGACCTCCTCCAAGGGGGTGCCCCGGTAGCCTCCCAGGCTGAAAGCGTTCTCTCCCCCGATGACCAGCAGGGCTCCACCCCCGGCCACGAAGCGCCGGAGGGAATCCAGGTAGGCCAGGGGGATCTGCGCGCGGAAGCGCTCGTAGGAGAAGTTCTCCAGGATGAAGAGATCGAATTGCCCGATGGTCTGAACGAAAATCTCCGGAGCCGGGAAAGGGATGAGCGAGAGCTCGTTGTCCGGGACGAGCGTGGGGTCTCCGGGTTGCGCAGGATGACGAAGGAGACCAGCTCATGGTTGGGATTGGACTTGAGGAATTCGCGCAAGTTCGCGTACTCCGCGCTGGGCCGGCCGGCGAGGTACATGATGCGGTACTTCTGGCGGATGACCTCCACCCGGAAGTCCCGGGCGGCGGCGGCGGAGCCTGCCCGCGCCTCGACCCGGTAGATCTCGGAACCCAAAGACTCGGCCGTGGCCGTGAAGGTGGCCACCACGGTCTCCAGGTCCGAACGCAGCGGCAGGCGCCGGCGCTCCACCGTTTCCCAGGCCCGACGGTCCGCCGCGCTCCTCTTCAGCAGGCCGAGCTCCAGGACCCGGCCGGCCAATGCCGACACCTCCACCGCGGCCTCCACTTCGACGCGGCCGTGCAGGAAGGCGAAGTCCGGGGTCTTCAGATCGACGAAGGCGGCGCCGCGCTCCCTCTGCGAGGGGCCGACGCCCACGACGTCAACCGGCAGGCGCAGCTCGGCCAGCGCGCGCTCCAGCTCCGGGTCGGTTTCGGCGTTGCCGTCGCTGAGCAGCCAGGCCCGCTCCGGCCGCGGCTCGGGGCCCTGGTCGTCCGAGACGTCGCGCAGGGCCGCGGCGGGACGCAGGCTGGCCGCCGAGACTCCCAGGCCGGCCAGCGCGCCGAAGCCCGCCAGCCTGCGGCCGCGGTCGCTCAGGGCGAAGAACCGCGGCTCGCAGCGCGCCTCCAAGGACCGGCGCTGGCTGCGCAGCCAGTCCAGGGCCGCGCGCAGGCGGCTGGCGGAGCGCGGCAGGCGCAGACCTCCGACTCGCGCCGACGCTCCCATGGGGTGGCCGTCGTCTATGAGGACCAGCAGACGCGGCTTGATGAGCTGCGGCTCGCTGAGCGCGACGGTCGGCTGCAGCAGGGCCAGGGCCACGGCCGCGGCGGCCAGGGCCCGCAGGGCCAGCAGCGCGCCGCGCGCCGGCGTGCGGCGCCAGTGCCAGGCCGCGGCACACGCCAGGGCCAGCGCCGCCAAGGCCCCGGCCCAGCCGCCGCCCCACTCCACGGAGAATATCACGGCGCCCCCGCCCCCAGGCGCATCTTCTGCAGCAGGAAGGGCTGATGCACGGCGTCCGACTTGTAGCTGCCGGTCAGCGAATACATCAGGATGTCGAGGGTGAGCTTGCGCGCGTTGTGGCGCTGGGCCTCTCCGCCGGGCAGGCAGGGCAGCAGCGGCCGCCCCAGGGCGTCCTTGACCCAGGCTCCCAGGAGGTCGTTGCGCGAGTAGAGGACGGCCGGGCGCTCTCCCCATGAGATCCCTTCCAGGGTCCCGCGCAGCATGACCCGGCCCGCGGCCCCGCGCAGGAGGAAGAAGGTCCTATAGACCACGTGGTCCGCGGGCAGCGGCTGGAGCCCGGACTCGGGAAGCACGTCTTTGAGCGTCCCGCGCACCCAGCGGTCGAAGGAGCTCCGCGCCAGCCCGGAGGTGTCCTCGATCCAGAGCATCCCGCCAGCGGTCAGGTAGGCGCGCAGATGCCGAGCCTCCTCGGCGTCGAGCGGCGGCGGGGCCTCGCGCCCCGCCAGGATGACCAGCGGGGAGGTGAAGAGCGCCGGGTCCTTGAGGGTGATGACGCGCCTGCCGGGCTCCACCAGGACGCTGGTCACCGTGCCCAGCAGCTGCAGCGCCTCCGCGGGGGCGTCGGGATAGGGGTCCCAGGTCGGCCCCAGCCTGAGCTGGGTC
>JAQUNT010000176.1 GCA_028717525.1 Elusimicrobiota bacterium | reverse complement strand
GCCAGCTCGCCAGCGGCGATGAGCCTGGCGATGATTACGTGAGCGCATTGAGCGAGGTCTTCAAGAAGCGCGGCTCCTTCCCGGTGGCCGAGGCCTTCGAAGGCAAGGGCGACAACGCGGTGCGCTTCGGCGTCCTCACGGTCTACGGCGACTGGAAGAAGCTCTCCTCCCACGACGATCCCCGCGGCTCCGGCTTCATGTACCGTCTGATGGACCTGCTGCGCCAGGGCGGCTCGGGCCGCAACGGCCGCTTCGTGGGCTACACCTTGGGCGACGAGTGGAACGACAACGTGCCCATCAAGGTGGTCAAGGACGGGAACTCGTACTGGCGCTATCGCGTGCCCTCGCCCAGCGACCCCGACTATGGGAAGCGCGCCGGCGACGACGCCCGGGCCCAGATGGGGGGCATGAAGGCCATGAAGCAGGGCAACGTGTGGACCGCGGCGTCCGCGCTCTGGCAGGCCTTCCGCAAGGCGGGCGACAGCTTCGTCAAGCACTTCAACGGCTCTGTGCAGATCTGGGCCGCGAGCCTGGACTGGTTCCAGGAGGAGTGGGGCCGCGACACCTTCATCTCCCTGCCCGGCCTGCTGCTCTCCACGGGACGCGCCGCCGAGGCCAAGGAGAACATGCGCCAGTTCGCCAAGCACGAGCGCGAGGGCCTGATCCCCAACCGCATCCCGGACGCCTCGCGGCCGGCGGAGTACAACACGGTGGACGGCTCCATGTGGTTCGTGCAGGCCGTCAAGAAGTACGCGGAGGCCACGAAGGACACCGCTTTCGTAGACGAGATGCTGCCCGTGCTGCGCCGGGTCATGGAGCGCTACGCCGCGGGCACCGGCTACCAGCGCTACGGCCGCTTCAACCGGATCTACATGGACTCCGACGGGCTCATCGTGAGCCCCGCCCAGGCGACCTGGATGGACGCGGACCCGGAGGGCCGGGACAAGCCGGTGACGCCGCGCAACGGCAAGGCCGTGGAGATCAACGCCCTCTGGTACGCCAACCTGCGCTTCCTGGCCCGGCAGGAGAAGCGCGTCGGCGACTCCGCCGCGGCCAAGGCCTTCGACGAGCGCGCCAACCTGGTCAAGAAGTCCTTCAACGACAAGTTCTGGTTCGTCACCGAGGACAACAAGAAGGCCTGGGGCGGCTCGGGCGGGGCCCTGGCCGACGTGATCGAGGGGGACCCTCACGCGCAGGCCGTGAGGCCCAACATGCTCGTGGCCGTGAGCCGCGGCGAGGACCTGCTGAGCCCGGAGCGGCAGGCGGCCGTGGTGCAGGCCGCCACGCGCGACCTGCTCACGCCCTACGGCATGCGCACCCTCTCCTACCGCGACAGCGGCTACCATGCCACCTACGACACTTCCAAGCCGCCCCTCGAGAAAGACCAGGCTTATCATCAGGGCACGGTCTGGCCCTGGCTCATCGGCCCCTACGTGGACGCCTTGGTGCGCGTGCGCCGGGCTCAGGGCTGGGACCAGGCCAGGATCTCGGCCGAGGTTCAGGCCGTGATGACGCCCCTGGTGGAGCACATGGTCAGCCATCCCGAGGGCTCCATCCCCGAGCTCTTCGACGGCGGCCAGCCCCATGAGGCCCTGCAGAACTTCTCCTTGGCCGACCCGCTGGGCCTGGCCGACGTCATCACCAAGGTCCTGCGCGGCCAGCATCGCGGCGGGACCCGCGCGCAGGCCTGGAGCGTGGCCGAGGCCATCCGGGTGCTGACGGAGTACGGCGTGTTGGGCCGGCGGCCCTAGCTTACCTCAGGGGGCTTGCGGGGGGCGCGGCGAGGATTCCAGGGCGGTGATGCGCCGCTCATGGTCGTCGGCCATGGCTTCCACCTTGATCAGGGCTTGGCCGCGGGTGGCGTCGGCGCGGTCGTAGTGCACGGCCCTGGCGGCGAAATCGTCGAAGCAGCGCATCAGGCGCTCCATCTGGCCCTTGGTGGCCATGGTCTCCTTGACCTCGCGGAGGTCGGACTGGGAACGCACGACCTCGATGGCCACGCGGTCGATCTTGGCGTCGAGCCTGCCCTCCACCCGGGAGAGGTCGTCCTTGGTGGCGGACTTGGCCTCGAACCTGGCGATGTCGTCCTTGGTCACGGACTTCGCCTCGAGCCTGGCGAAGTCGTCTTTGAGGCCGGCGAAAGCGCTCTTCAACCCTGCGATATCCGCCTTCGTGGCGTGGTCGTCCTTCTTGGTCATGGCGCGCTCCTATTGTAGCTGTTTGCCCCGCTGCGGGGTAGGGCCGCAAGTCCCAGGCGCGAGGGGCCCCACTATTCATGCGAGCGAGACTCGATTTTGTTCCCTGGCCCGTCGGGGGAGGGAACAAAACGGCCTTGAACTCGTATGTAGTCCATGGGGGATTGGAGCCCGGGATGCCGATATCGGCCGCGGGACCGGGTCAAGGGGCCGTTGTTCCGGGTGGTGTTGGACCACCTGGAGGAGTTCGCCCTGCCCAGGCCGCAGGCGCGCGTGGTCCAGCTCTTCCGCAAGTACATCGAGTGCGGCATCCACCGCTTCGGGGTGGCGCGCTATCGTTGTCCCAAGTGCGGCGACGACGTGTTCGTGCCGTTCTCCTGCAAGGTGCGGGGCCTGTGCCCTTCCTGCGACGCCAAGCGGGCCACGGTAACCATGGCCAACGCGGTGGACCGTCTTCTGCCCGAGCAGGGCTACCGGCAGTGGGTCTTGGTGGTGCCCAAGCGCCTGCGCTTCCTGATGGATATCCACTGGGAGCTGGCGGGGGAGGTGGCTTCCATCCTGGCTCGTGAGGTGGAACTGTTCCTGGCGCGCCGATGCGGGGAGGGGGCTCCGGCCAACATCTCCTTCGTCCAGCGCTTCGGCAGCCGCTTGAACCTGCACCCGCACATCCACGCGGTGATATCGGACGGGGTGTTCTTCAAGGAGCCGGGCTTGTTTGGGGATGTGCTGGGCTTCAAGGCGGCGGGGCCTCCGACCGAGGCTGAGGTGACGGCTTTGACGGAGACCCTGCGGCGCAAGGTGCTGAGGCGCTTGAGGAAGCTGGGATATCTATCCGGGGAGGACGTGGAGAACATGCTGGCTTGGCCGCATTCGGGCTTCTCCCTGCATGCGGCGGCGTATGCTCCTCCGGGAGACCGGAAGGGTCTGCAGCAGCTCCTTTACTACTGCGGCCGGCCGGCGATCTCCGTGCGGAACGTGTCGTACTACGCGGAGCAGAATCGTGTGATCTATCGGACTGAGCCGCGCGGGGGGGAGTCTTGGTCAGTGGTGATGGAGCCGCTGGAGTTCCTTCGCAAGTGGGCCTTGCTGGTGCCGCCGCCGAGGAAGAACCTGGTGCGGTACTATGGGGCTTTGGGGCCGAACTCTCCGCTTAGAGGATCGCTGGTCGAGGCGGCCAGCGATGGCACGGCTCGGGCGCGCCTCAGAGAGAAGAAGGCGGCTGTCTGCGCCGAACTGCGCTCATGGGCGGCGTGCCTGGCGCGTGTGTTCGAGGTGTTCCCTTTGATCTGCCCGAAGTGCTCAATGACGATGGTGCCTGTGGCAGTGATCATGAACGACCGGGAGTTGGTGAGGCTGCTGACGCATCTGGGCTTGTCGACGGAGTTCCCGAAGATGCTTCCTGCGTGGAGCAAGCGGCCGGCGGTCTATGACTGCGGTCCGCCGGGGGACGATGGGTGCCAGATCGACCCGAACGTGGACTTATACGAAGGTACCAGTCCTCCCGGCCCTGACGAGGCGGCGTAGGGCGGCTGCTGCCTGAAGGGGGATCCTGCCTGCCGCATCGATGCAAACCTTCGCTCCGTGTGTTGTATTATACCGATTGCCTGCCCCCTCGGGCCGCGCGTAAGGAGAACGCCGTCGCGCGGTCCCTGCCCTCTCCCTATGGGCAGGGGGGCAGGCAATCGGAAGGCACGAGGCGCAGCGGAAGTGGCTAGCCGAGTTGACGCGCCGGAGTGGGATTATTTCTCCTACAACTTTGCCGGAAGCAACTTGAAGAAGCCATGCTTGATACAGTCCCTGCTGAGGAGAAATCGAGATGACACCAAAGGCCATCAGCTTCGCTTCATGCCTCGCATTCGTTGCCATAGTGGCAGCGCGGGGAGCCAATGCGCCGGGCAGTATCCCGCCTACTGAGCAGCCCGATATGCATGGGCAGACGGTCGTATCGGCGGCAAAAGGCTATCGCCATGCGCAGAATAGGGAAGCCAAGCTTCGATTTATACGAGCGATAGGCCGAATGAAGCCAAAGACCGAGGAAGATGTCCGGACCTTGGTAGAACTTGCAGCCGAGGATGAGGGCAAGGGAATTGCCTGTGGCTCCGCACTTGGCTCCGCACTCAAGGCACTGGACAGCATTACCAACGAAGATCGGCTGTTGGAGCCGGTCTTCCTGAAAATGCTGAAGAGCCGGAAGTCAGAAGAGAGAGCCTATGCGATACGGTTTTCTGGCGTGCTGAAATCGCGCGATGCTCTCCCAACGGTGATTTCGTATCTCAAGAGAACGAATGTTGAGATGAATAGGACGGAGATGGGGCTTTACATGGCGACCGTTTTGGCTCTAGGCTCCTACGGGAAGGATGCTTTGCCGGAGTTGTTGCAGATTGCCAAAGAGACGAAAGACAAGGAAATGCATCAGCGAGTTGCCGCTGCAATTGCGGAAATGAAGGAGAAAGATGTCGTGTCACCGCTGTTGCAGGTTGCCAAAGATCGCGAACAAGACACGGATATCAGGAGCGTGGCCATTGAGAGAGTTGTCGCCCTTGGGGCCTCCGACTCGGCAGACGAGCTCATGGAAATATACAAGAGTGAGAAAGATAAGTTAATGAGGTGTGCGCTTATTGGCGCCGTTGGCAAAGCCCGCTCCGAATCCACTATCCCTTTCTTGGAGACAATCCTTTTCGATGACCCTGACGCGCTGGTCCGGGGCAATGCTGCTTCTGCCCTTGGTGACATCGGGGGCCGCAAGGTGAAACGTATCGTCCTATCGGCGTGGGAAAAGGAAAAGGATCTCATGGTCCGGGCCGACCTCGCGACTGTATTAAGAAAACTTACCGGAAAAGAATATGATTGGCAGAAGTCTGTTAAGTAGGGCGGTTTCTCTATTGCTCGCTTCTGCGACACTGATGCCTGGAAATTGTTGGGCATGGTATGCAGGAGACACGCATATCCCCTTGACGGATCGCTCGACTCAGATTGTTGGCACTTCTGATGCCCCCTACGGATTTAAAGATATTAGAGAGAAATACGCGGCAACAATTGACGCTGCAACCGGTGGCGGGCCTATCATGGGCATGCACGTCAAGTCCGTAGAACAAGCGGCACATGGTAGCCTGACCGGCAATGGGGGCAACGCCCGCGGGTTGTGGAACAAGGTGTTCGATGCATATCAACGATTCGCGTTCGCAGATGCTTATTCATGGCTTGGCAGCCTCATTCATTTGACGCAGGACCAAGCAGCCCCTTCGCATGCAGCGAATATCCCCCATGGACTCTATGACTTGTTCCCACCGAGAATCCACGTTGACCAACTGGAATATGGCGCGCGTGATCTCGTCGGGGCTATCCCTCAGAAAGGAGGGATCACCATTGGACTGTTACCAGTCCTCCCGGCCCTGACGAGCCGGCGTAGGGCGGCCGCTGCCTGAAGGGGGATCCTGCCTGCCCTCTCCCTATGGGCAGGGGGGCAGGCAATCGGAAGGCACGAGGCG
>JAQUNT010000175.1 GCA_028717525.1 Elusimicrobiota bacterium | reverse complement strand
GTCCTGGAGCGGCGCGACCATGCGCCGCAGCCAATCCCGAGGCACGACCAGGTCCGAATCCGCGAAGAGCAGGACCTCGCTGTCCGCCGCTGCGTGCGGCAGGGCCCCCAGCAGATTGGCCAGCTTCGCGGCGCAGCGGACCGGCTTGACCTCGGAGACCACCAGCCGGGCGCGCCGGCCCGGGTCCTTGGCAAGGAGTTCCCGCAAGCGCTGGTGCGCAGGGTCCGCGGCGTCGGCCGTGGTGAAGATGAATTCCGCGCGTCCCTCGTAGTCCTGCGCCAGCAGGGCCGCGACCGCGGCCGGCAGGGTCGCGGAGTCATCGCGGCAGGGGAGGATGACCGACACCGGCGGGGAATAGGGTTCCCATTTCGGGGAGGTTTCCCGCCTCAGCTTGAGGAAGAAGAGCAAGGTGAAGAAGAGCTGCGCAGCCCCCAATACGGTCACCAGAAGCATCAAATCGAGCCGCCCCATGGAGAACTTAACGATAGCATCGGAAAAGCGGCCCGTCAATGGCAAAGACGGCGCATAAAACGTATCCTCTTGCGGGGGAATGTCCAGGGTATGAGCGCCTGCAGCGGCGCCAAGACAGCTTTGCTTCTGCGCCTGGCCGCGACCGCGTCCTGCGCCGCGGCCTTCGCCGCCTGCTTCGCGGCCGGCGGCCCCCCTTGGCCGGCTTGGGCGACGTTCGCGGTCTTGCTTTGGGTGATCGAGGACCAGTCCCCGGCCCGGGCCCTGCTCTACGGCTGGCTCTTCGGCGGCTTGGGCTGGGCCTTGAGCGTGGGGTGGTTCCCCCCGATCATGGCGCGCTTCCTGCGCGTGCCTCAGCCGGCGGCCTACGTTCCGTTCCTCTTCGTCTGCGCCTACCACGGCTCTCTCTTCGCCCTTTGGGCCGGGGGCGCGCGCTGGCTGGCGCGGCGTTTGGGCGGCAAGCCGGGTTTGGCTTTGGCCTGCGTCTCGGTCCCCTTGATGGTGGTGCTCGATGGCTTCTTCCCGCAGGCCTATCCGATCCCTCTGGCCGACTCTCAGCTCTCGCATCTGCCGGCCCTGCAGCTGCTCGAGCTCACCGGCCTGGCCGGGCCGGCCTGGCTCATCATGTCCTTCAACGCGGCTCTTTACCTGGTCCTGCGCGCGCCCCGGAGCGGGAGGCGCTGGGCGCTGCTCGCCAGCCTCGCCGCTGTCGCGGCCGCCAATGAGGCCTGGGGCAGGGCTCGCATGGCGGCGCAGGTCAGCACCGGACAGACCATCAAAGTGGGCATCATCCAGAACGTCATCCCGGTGGAGCGCGAACTGCGGCCGGAATGGTTCGCGCGCAACCTCGAGGATCTTCAGCGGCTGACGCGCGAATTCCTCTCATCGGGGTCCGCGGACCTGATCGTCTGGCCTTACTACGAGCGGATACTGGAATACGACGGCGACGGGAGTTCGGCGCGCCGCTTCCGCATGGACGGCCGGGACGCGCGGGCCGTCCTCGGGCAGGACCTGCCCTTCCCGGTGCCCGTTCTCGTCCATGGCCAGACGCAGAGCGGATCCGGAGGGGTTCTCCGGCGCTTCATCAGCGCCTATCTGATCGGCGCCGACAAGGCGGTGCTGGGCGTGGCCGAGAAGAAGCATATGGACCCTTTCGCGGACACCATCCCGCTGGTGGGCTCCTTGGTGCCCGAGGCGCTCTATCGCCGGCGCGCGTCCATGGTCCGGCGCCTGACCCCGGGACGAGCTTTCGAGCCCCTGGCTTTGCCGGGCGTGGGCAAGCTCGGGACCTCCATCTGCTACGACACCTTGTTCGCTGATTCCGCCCGCGCCTCGGCGGCGCAGGGCGCGGGGCTCCTCATCCAGCTGAGCAGCGATGTCTGGTTCGACGATCCCCAGGCGCGGGAGTACCTCCTGCGCTTCGTCATCCCGCGCGCCATCGAGACGCGCCGGTTCCTGATCCGGGCCGTCAACGGCGGCGTCAGCGCGGTCATCGACCCGGCCGGCCGCGTCGTCGCCCGGGCGGCCATGGACCTGCAGACCAGCCTGGCGGCCGATGTGGTCATGCGCGCCGAGCCGACCCTCTATGTCCGGCTGGGCGACCTCGGCTACTATCTGGGCTTGGCGGCTCTCTTGGCCGCCGCGCTGCTCGCCCGCGGGAAACGTTGATGGAACCCAAGTATCTGCGCATGATCCGCCACATCCGGGAGGCTCCGGACTCGGAGCGCTGCTGGTCCGTCTACGTGGTGCGCTGCGCAGACGGCTCGCTCTACACGGGCACGGCCAAAGAGGTCACGGAGCGGGTGGCCAAGCATAACTCCGGCCGCGGCGCCGCCTACACCCGGACCCGGCGGCCGGTGCGCCTGCTCTACCACGAAGACGGGCTGACCCGTTCCGAGGCCCTGGTCCGGGAGGCCGGCATCAAGTCCTGGCCCAAGCCCAAGAAGGAGCTCCTCGTCGGGAAAGGGCGGCGCTCCGGATTGATTTTCAGAAGGAAAAGAGCGAGAATAGCCGACTGATGCTCCATAGCGTCCTGCTGCTGCTGGCGCTGACGGCTCCGTCTCAGGCCGCCCCCTCGCTCACCAAGGAGGACGGGGTCAGGCTCTCCTCCGCCGTATTGTCGGGAGCCGACGATTCCGACATCACGGCCGCCACCCGGTTCTTCTACGTCCGCGCCAGCACCGCGGTCTTCTCCGCCAAGACCGCGGACGGCGGGCAGAGCTTCACCGACGATCCGGGCGTACGCCTGTCCACGGTGACCGAGCCGCGGGTGAGCATCGGCTCCATCACGGCGGTCTCGGTCATGCCCTTGAGCGCCGGCGGCTACCGGATGGTCTACACGGCGCTGTCCACGGGCCCGTACCCCTCCGGCGACTTCTACAACGTCTATAGCGCCACCTCGGCGGACGGCCTGGCCTGGGCCAACGACACGGGCACGCGCGTCAGCGGCGGGACCGGCGTCATCCTGGGCTCCCCCTCTTTGATCGACCTGGGCTCCGGCAAGTGGCGCCTTTACTACATCCGGGGCACATCCAACCCGGCGGACAGCCGCATCTACACCGCTCTGTCCACCAACGAGGGCCGCGACTTCGGCACTCCCTCCCAGCCCCAGTACCTGAGCGGCCAGGCCGGCGCCGTGGCCGCGACCGAGCGCACGGACGGACTCATCCGGCTCTTCTACACCGCGCCCCTTTCGGGCCAGACCACCAATTCCACGCTCTTGAGCGCCCTTTCCTCGACCTCGGACGGCACCGTCTTCCTCCTCGAGACCGGGACGCGCCTGAGCACGGACGCGGCCAAGGGCTACCTCAGCTCCCCCTTCGTCCTGCGCTCCACGGACACCTGGCGCTGGAAGCTCTACTACAACTACACGCCTTTCGCGACCGGGGTGAGCACGGCCGAGGTCTTCTCAGCCTCCACCTACGCCCCGGACCCCACGGCCATGGACCCCAACACCGTGCTGCGCACGGCCGCGGCCGTGGACTTCACGATCACCGGGGACTGCTTCTCCAGCGCCGTGGTGCCCACGCTCAAGCTCACCCAGGGCGGGACCGTCATCGCTCCCGGATCGGTCAACCGCGACAACGACCAGACTCTGCGGGCCAGCTTCACCATGACCGGTGAGAATCTGGGCCTCTGGGACCTAACCGTCACCAACGACAACGGCTTCAGCGGCACCTTGGCCAACGCCCTCAAGGTCGATTTCTCCGCCGGCACGGTCCGGCTGACGGACAACCTGCTGCGGCCGCTGGATGGGACCAACACCAAGACCCGGATCGACGTCATGACCTATAACGCCGGGCCTCTTTCCGTCAAGCTCTACACGCTCAACGGCGAGCTGGTCAAGACGATCTACGACGGCTACGCCCCCGAAGGCACGAACTCGGTCTTCTGGGACGGGAAGACCGGCGGCGGGCGCACCGTGGCCAGCGGCGTATACTTCCTGCGCACGGTGGGTCAAAAAGTCTCATCCAGCGCCAAGATCGTGGTGATCAAGTGAACCAGCGGGCGGCCTTGCTCGTCGCGGCCTTGGTCCTGGCCGCTCCGCGCCTGCAGGCCGAGTCCGGGACCACCGCCGGCGCCACCCTCCAGCGCCCCCTGGCGGCGCGCCCCCTGGGCCTGGGCGAGGCCTTCTCCGGCTTGGACGGAGGACTGGACTCGCTCGGCTACAACCCCGCCGGCTTGGCGCGCCTCAAGCGCCCGGAGCTGGAGACCAGCTTCGTGCACGGCGTGGCCAGCGACAATTTCGGCTTCCTCGGCTACGCCCACCCCCTGCCTTTGGCCACCGTCACCGCCGGCGTGGTCTACTACAACGCGGGCAGCATGGACATCAGCCTCTCCAACGGGACGAATGAGACGCGCACCGCGGCGCAGGACATGGTGGGGCTGCTGAGCCTGGGCGTGCCCCTGCCCTGGGGCTTCTGCGCCGGCGCCACGGGGAAGTTCTACCGCTTCGAGCTGGCGCAGGAGGCCAAGGCCTCGGGCTTCGCCGGAGACCTCGGCGCCCTCTGGCATTCCCCCCTGCCGGGCCTCAACGTGGGGGCGTCCCTGCAGAACCTCGGCCCGGACGTCAAGTTCGAGCAGGTCGGCGACCCCCTGCCGGTGACCACGCGCTTCGGCGCGGCCTATGACTTCAGCTTGGCCAAATACCGCTGGTTCCAGGAGGGCGGCTATGGGGTCTCCCGATTCCTGCTCAGCGTCGACGGGGTCAAGCCGCGCGACCAGAAGAACCTGCTGCCGGCCGCGGGCCTGGAGCTGGGGCTGGGCCTGGGCGAGGGAGGCTACGGGGCCCTGCGCTTCGGCTACATGTTCTCCCGGGACGTCAGCAACTTCACCTTCGGCGTGGGCTTCCGCCAGGGCCGCTGGCGGCTCGATTACGGCCTGGGCGTGGGCCGCTCCGACGTGAACAGCACCCACCACATCACCGCCGGGGCGAGCTTCTAGAGCCCCCATGGGGCGCGCCCGGCGCAGACGCTCCTGGTTCGGGCTCACCACCCTGTTCGTTCTGGCTCTGGCCGCGGCCGCGATGGTCGTGGCTTTTCGCGCCGAGACCGAGCTCTCGCGCCTGTCTCTGGGCGGCCTGGGCAAGGGCTTCTCCACCCGGGTCTTCGCGGCGCCGGCCGCGGTGGGAGAGGGCGCGCCGCAAGACCCGCGGCGCCTCATGACGCGCCTGGGCCGCCTGGGCTATCGCCGCGTGCGCCAGGCCCGTGCGCCGGGAGAGTTCTCCTGGCAGGCCCCGGTCCTCTCGCTCTTCCTGCGCGGCTTCTCGTCTCCCATGGCGACTCAGGCCCCGGGGCTCTTCAAAGCGAGCTTCCCGGAAGGCGGCGGCGCGGCCGCGGTCGTCGACGCCGCCGGCTCCGCCGTGCCGCGGATCTGGCTGGAGCCGGAGCTGGCGGCCGAGCTCTCCGGCTCCCGGAAGATCCGGCGCGAACCGGCGGCCGTGGAGGATATCCCGCAGGCTCTTCAGGACGCGGTGGTGGCGGCCGAGGACAAGCGCTTCTTCAGCCATTGGGGGTTGGATCCGCGCGCGCTTCTGCGCTCCGGGCTCAACGACATCAAAGGCGGCGCCCTGCAGGGCGGAAGCACGATCACCCAGCAGCTGGCCAAGAACCTGTTCCTGAGCTCCCGCCGGACTCTGCGCCGCAAGCTCCTTGAGGCGGGCTTCTCGATGTATCTGGAGGTTCGGCTGAGCAAGGAGCGCATCCTCACCCTCTACCTCA
>JAQUNT010000174.1:4900-5709 GCA_028717525.1 Elusimicrobiota bacterium | reverse complement strand
CCGGCACACCGCCCTCTACTCCCGGCGCATCCGCAAGGACTGGGTCCGTGGAGCCGGAAAGCCTCAGCAGAGAGGACCTGCTCCGCCACATCGCGGAGCTCAACGCCGAGACCCTGAGCCTGCGGGAGCGCCTCCGGCAGGCGGCGGACCAGTCCGACTGGGCCGCAGGCGCCATGAAGGCCCGGACGCGGCTGCTCAACGAGCGGGTCAAGGAGCTCGACTGCATCTGCCGGGCGGTCCGAATCTTCCGCGACCCCGCACTGCGCGGCGACCAGCGCATCGGCCGGATCGTGGACCTCCTACCCCGGGCCTGGCAGCACCCCGACCTCGCCTGCGCGCGGGCCCGGATCGGCCAGCGGGACTTCTGCACGCAGGGCTTCCGCGAGACCCCTTGGCTGCAGAGGGAGACGATCCTCGCGCGAGGACGCCCCGAGGGGATCGTCGAGGTCCGCTACCTTAAGGAGCTCCCCGCGGCCGACGAGGGGCCGTTCCTGCGCGAGGAGCGCGCCCTGCTCAAGGTCGTCGCGGAGCTGCTGGGCGCGGTCTGCGAGTCGGCCCCCCGGCCGGGCCCTTGACAATCCCGCGCGCGAGACTAAACTCTTAAGGCCTTTTATGAGACGCGTGACCATCGCGCTCCTGGCAGTCTTCTGCCTGCCGCCGGCCTGCGGCGCGGCCAGCCGCCAACCCGCGGCCGCTGACGCCCAAGCCTTCGACCAGACCTACGAGCTGGTCTTCCAGACCGCGGGCCAGGCCTTCCTGCGCGACCAGGCCATGCCCGACCCGGACAGCCTGGACCCCCTGCTCGCCCC
>JAQUNT010000174.1:0-4890 GCA_028717525.1 Elusimicrobiota bacterium | reverse complement strand
GCCAGCGCGCCGCCCGAGGTCTACCGGCTCCTGGTGGGCCAGGCCGCGCTGGACCTGCAGGCGGGAGCCATCGTGGAGCGCGACTTCGCCCCCGACGCCCGCTCGGGACGCTCCCTCGATGCCGAGGAGAAGGCCCTGGTCAAGGCCTGCCAGGGCGAGGCGCGCGATCAGGCCTACGACCGCCGCGGTTTCTATCAGAAGTGCCTGGGCCGCCGGCGCAGCGAGGCCGTGTACCTGGCGCCCGGGCGGATGGCCGGAAGGTCCTCCCCGCACTCCCTGCCCGCGGCCTGCGCGCCCGTCCTGGAGGCGGCGGTCCTGGCCCGCTCGCGGCTGCCGGCGGGCCTCTCGGACGACCTGGGCCGCAGCCTACAGCAGACGCGCGAGCGCCTGCTGGCGGGGCCGACGGACTCGGTGGCCGTCCCCGGCTCGCCCGCCCGCCAGCGCGTGCTCGCGCCGCGCCGCCCCGAGAGCGCGCCCGCGCGGCCGGCCGAGCCCTCCGCCAGCGACCTCAAGCTGTCCGAGCCGCCGCTGGACGCCGCGGACCTGGCCTCCGGGGTCAAGCTCGCCAAGGTGGCCAAGGCCGGCGAGATCGGCTTCACCGGCTACTGCTACTCCTACGTCCAGGCGGCCCTGCAGAAGGCCGGGATCGTGGACCGGCGGGACATCGGCGCCGCGGGCGCCAGCGCCCACGCCAAGCTCTTCGCGGACTTCGTCGAGAAGAACCCGGGCCTGCTCAAGCGCAAGCTGCGCCGCATCCCGGAGCCGTCCTGGCCCGTGCCCATCGGGACCGTCGTGGTCTGGTCGGCCGGGGCCTGCGGCTACAGCGCGAGCAGCGGCCACATCGAGATCGTCACGCGCATCAAGCCGCCGCAGGCCTGCAGCGACGGCTGCGCCGCCTTCCAGACCGCCTGCCTCGACGAGCTCGGCGCCGACCCTCGGCGCGCCCGCGCCGAGCTGGGCCCGGCGCAGGCGGCGCTGCGCCAGGCGCAGGCCGACTATGACTCGGGCCGCACCAAAGTCCGGCTCGCGGCCCTGCGCAAGAAGAAGGCGGCCCTGGCCGCGGTCGAGAAGCGCCTGGAGCCGAGGGTCGCGGCCTACGTCATCGAGCGCGAGAAGCCGGCGCCCGCGGCGCCCTAGGCGCCCCAGGTCGCGCAGAGCGATTCCAGCGCTTTGAGGAAATTCCGCGCGCCGGCCTCGGACCACTGGGCCGGGCCCGTGCCGAAGAGAGGGGTGACCTCGTCCTGCCCCTTGAAGCCGTCGACCCGGGCCGCGGCCAGCCAGCGCATGACCGCGGCGAACGACTTCTGGCAGGAGCCTCCGAAATACTGGTTGGGCACGTTGTAGAACAGGCTTTCCAGGAAGTAGGACGGCGCATCGCGCGCGGGCAGGAGGCCCCGGGCGGACATCAAGGCGCGCGCGTTCTTGAACACCCGGACCATGGGCCGGAACCAGCCCCGGGTGGCGGAGTCCTTGGCCTCGCCGTTCTCGCTGTGGAGCTTCGGATAGCTCACGATCTGGGAGCCGTCCGGAGTCCAGAAGGCGAGCCCCTCCAGGTAGCGCAGGCCCAGCAAGCCGCCGTAGCTCAGGTATAGCCGGTGCTGCAGGCCCACGCACACGTCCAGCCCGATGCGGCCCGGGGCGGGCGCCACGCGCAGGCACTTGGCGTGCTCCGTGACCGCGGACGAGCCGTATTTCGCCCGCAGGGTGTCGGCCACGGAGGACCGGAAATCCGACCAGGCGCTGCGCAGCTGCCGCGTCTCCAGCTTGGCCGTGGAGAGCAGGCCGAAATCCTGGGACCAGGGACAGCCGAGCGCGATCGCGATGTCGGCGTCCGCGCTGGCCGCCAGATACGTGCCGTTCCTGTGGGAGCCGTGCAGGAGGACCTCGATCGGCGCGCCCCGGATCCAGGATTGGCTGTCGCTCCCCAGCAAGGTCTGCAGGTCGGCCAGCAGGCCCGGGGCGGGGCTGGCGGCGTCCGCCCGCGACCAGACCTGGAGCTGCTCCTCCGGGATGGGCACGGTCGGCGCGCTCCAAGGCCCGCCGGCCTGGCCCCCCGGCGCGGCCGCGGCCTCGGCGGCGGGCCGGCCCGGCCGGATCGCGCCCCACTCGTTCCACAGGCGGGTCAGCAGCTGCAGGAAGGCGCGGGCGTCGGCCTCGGCCCATTGCGAGGCCCCGCTGCCGAGCAGGAGACCCTCGCCGCTTTGGACCTTGCAGCCCTGGAGGTTGGCTTTGCCGAGCCAGTTGACGATCGCGATGAAGCAGTCCCGGCAGGACCCGCCGAAGAACTGGTCGGGGACGTTGTAGATCAGGCACTCCACGAAATAGGGATGCGCCGCGGCCGCCTCCAGCATGCTCTGATTGACCATCCAGAGCCGCGCGTTCTTGAACATGCGGACCGCGGACTTGAACCAGCCCCGGGTGGCCGCGTCCTTGGCCGCGCCGCGGGCGCAATGGGATTTGGGGTAGCCCACGACCTGCCGGCCGTCCGGACCCCAGTACGTGATGCCCTCCAGGAAGTCCCCGCCGCCGGTTCCGGAGAAGCTGGTATAGAGCCGGTGCTGGAGCACGACGTGCACGTTCACGCCGAGGCGGCCCGTCCTGGGGGCCACGAACAGGCATTCGGGCCGGTCCTCCACGTTGGCCAGCCCGAACCTCGCGCGCAGCGAGCCCAGCACGGAGAGCCGGAAGTCCGCGAGCGCGCTCTGCAGCTGGCTCGTGTCGCTGCCCATCCCGGCCATGAAGCCGAAGTCCTGCGAGAACGGGGAGGTGAGCATCACCGCCATGTCCACGTTGCCGTCCGCGCTGAGGTTCGTGCCGTTGGCGTAGGAGCCTTGCAGGAAGATCTCCATCTTGGCTTCCCAGACCAAGGAGCTGTCCTCGGCGGTCAGGGCCTCGCGCACGGACTCGCTGGCCGCGGGCACGGCGGCCGGGTCGCCCTGCCGCGACCATTGATCCAGTTGCGGGTCCGGAATCGGCATATCGGGATGGATTATAGCACTGTTGTTAGGGGAATCGGAGAACGGCTATACTGGACGGAATGGCCCAAGCCTCCCCGAGAGTCCAGCGCTTGGTGCAGTTGGGTCTGCAGCACGCCCGCCTCGGTCGCGAGCGCAGCGCCCTGGCGGCTTTCGCCCTCGCCGAGCGGCTCGCCCCGGACGACCCGGACATCCAGATGCTGCTCTGCGAGTCGTGCGCGGGCCGGGGCCGGCTGGCCCAGGCCCTGGCCCACTGCCGGCGCGCGGCGCGGCTCGACCCGCGCCGGGCGGAGGTCTGGCTGATGCAGCAGGACCTGCTGCAGAGGACCGGCCGCCCGGCCCAGGCCGAGGCCTGCCTGCGCGCGGCGCTGCGCCTGGCGCCGGACTCCGGCCAGACGCGCCTGCGCTGCGGCGAGTTCTGCCTCAAGAACGGCCGCTGCCGCGAGGCCGTCCGGCACCTGGAGCGGGCCCTAGCCCTGGGCTGCCGGCAGCCGCCGGTCCGGCTGGCCCTGGCCAACGCCCGCATCCTCCTGGCGGAGGAGCTCGAGAAAAAAGGCCGGCGGGCCGCGGCGCGGACCCTCTGGAGCCGGGCCGAACGGGACGCCCCGCCCGCCGCCCAGGTCCGGCTGCGGCGCGCGCGCGGCCTCATCGCCGCGCAGTCCGAGCTGGGCCGGCTCCACGAGCGGGGCGGCCGCCTGCGGCTGGCCGAGGCGCATCTGCGCCGGGCCGCCGCCCTGGCGCGCTCCGACGCCGGGCCGCACCTGGCTTTGGTCGAGTTCCTCAAGGACCGCGGCCGCTACGACGAGGCGGCGCGCCATCTGGCCGGCCTGCGCCGCAGGCGCGCCGGCCTGTGGAGCGCCGAGCTGGAGTTCCAGGCGGGCTGGGTCCTGGGCAAGGCCGAGGACTACGCCGGGATGCTGCGCCATTTCCGCCTTTGCGCTCGACACCCGGGCTTCGCGCAGGTCGCGGGGTTCCACCGCCTGAGCGCCCTGCTCTGCCTGCGCGACTACGGCGCGGCTGCGGCCGCCGCGGAAGGCCTGCTCGACTCCGACTGCTCCAGCGACTGGCTCCGGTTCTTCCTGCCTTGGCCGCAGAGCTGGCTCAGGCCCACGGCCGGCCGCTTCCTGGGCGCGGAGCTCCGAGCCCTGGAGCGCGAGACGGCCCGCCGCCCCGCCGCGCCCTGGCCGAGGTTCTTCAAGGGCACCGTGCTTTACGCCCTGGGGCTGCTGGAGCCCAGCCTGCGCGAATTCGCGGCCCTGCGCGGTCTGCCCCAGAGACGCTACGGCTGGATGCGCTACTACGCGGGGCTCATCCTGCTGCGCCAGGGGCGCTACGGAGAAGCGCGGCGCGAGCTGGCCGCGGCCGCGGCGCACGCCCCCGGCTTCTGGCTGAGCCTCTGCCACCTGGCCGAGGCCCTGCTCTGCCAGGGCCTGACGCGGCAGGCCTGGGAGACCTTCGCCCGGGCGCGCCGCGCCGCGGCCGCAGGTCCGGCCGAGCCCCACGTGCTGGCCTGGGAGGGGGAAGCCCGGCTCTGGACCGGAGACTACGCCGCGGCTTCGGCCCGGCTGCAGAGCGCCGTGGAGGCGGGCTCGTGGCTCGCCGTGTGCTGGCGCGGAGCGGCGCTGATGCTCCTCGGCCGCCCCCGGCAGGCCCTGCGCGACCTGGACCGGGCCATCGTGCCCGGCTCCCGGGACGCCGAGGCCCTGGTCTGGCGCGGCGAGCTGCACCGGCGCGCGGGGCGGCTGGGGCAGGCGCAAGCCGACCTGGACCGGGCCGTGGCGCTCGACGGCGGCGACTGGGCCCACTGGAACCGGGCCCTGCTCGCGGCCGCCCAGGGCCGGACCGCGCAGATGCGCCGGGACCTGGCCGGAGTGGACCCCGGGGTCCTGGCTTACGTGCGCGGCCGGGTGGGGAA
>JAQUNT010000173.1 GCA_028717525.1 Elusimicrobiota bacterium | reverse complement strand
CGCCTCGGCGTTGCCGCCGGAGACGAACTTCTTGAGCTCCCGAGCGATGGCCCGGCGCATGATGTCCTTGGTGACCCGGAAGTTGGCCTCGGCCTCCTTGGAGCCCTTGTAAGTGAAGTTGAAGATGCGCTGCATGAGCGGCGGCTTGTTCTTGCCCAGCATGGGCAGGTAGCTCAGGTCCGCCTCGGCGTTGGCCAGCTGGGCGTCCTTGACCGCCTTGACGTACTCGTCCTCGCCCTGGGCGCTGCGCTGGTAGGACTGGGCCGCCGCCTCGTATTTGGCCGGATAGACCGGGATGAGCAGCCAGAGCGGGGACTCGGCCCAAGCCGCCCCCGTCTGCTCCGAGCGCTTGATGCGCCGCTCCAGCCCGGCTACAACCTCCAGGGGCATGTCCTGGAGCTGGGCCAGCTCGTCCTGAGAGACCCCGGGGCGGACCACGTCCGCCTCGTTGAAATGGGCGTACCAGCTCGCCGTCTTGGCGGCCCAGCCCACGCCCTCGCTGAAGACCATGTACTTGGCCAGGCTGTCGGCCGTGCCCCAGGCGAACTGCATGATCTTCCTCGCGCTGGAGGCCAGCACCGAGGTGCCCAGCTTGGCCGAGAAGCCCTGGGTCACGGCCGAGAAGGCTCCGCCGATGTGCTCGCTGGCGCTGGCGACCAAGGAGGAGCGCCCCGCGGCCTGGTTGACCACCCACTTGGCGCCCTGCTGCAGAGAACCGATGGCGCCTCTCTCGCCCAGGGTCCGGGTGATGCCCGTGGCCCAGGAGCCCTCGAAGTAGCTGGAGGGCAGGCCGATGTAGCCCAGCATGGGGTGGAAGGAGTCGTTGGCCCAGTACACGCCGCCGGAGAAGCCCTGCAGGAAGGCGTCGCCCGGGTTGGAGAAGTTCGACTCGCCGTCGCCGAACCTCACGATGCCGAGATTGAGCTTGAAGGGCGCCCGGGCCGTGAGATCGCCCAAGGCCGTCATCGCGCCGGAGAGGGTCCCGGACATCAAAGAGAAGACCGCCTGGCGGCCGGCGAAGCTGACGCTGCGGCAGGCGCTGTAGCGCAGGTAGTTCCTCAGGGCCCCGCCGGAACTGCCCAGGCGCTCCGCGGACGGCTCCAAGGAGGCCAGGCGCAGGCGGGCCTGCTCGGCCAGGGCGGCGATGAGCTTGAGGTCGAACTTGGTGGCCACGTTCTCCACGATGGCCAGCCCCTTGCGGATGATGGGGGCGCCCAGGCCGACGGTCACGGACCAGCTGATGATGTTGCCGGCCGTGTCGACCCAGCGGTTGATGGCGGCGATCTTGGTGATGTTCTCGCGGGTGGCCTTGAGCGCCGCGGCCAGCTTCGCCGCGTCGTTGACCTTGGGGGTCTCGCCGTTGAGAGACAGCGTGGGGTGCTCGTAGACCGCGTCCGGGTTGAGCTTGATGATCTCCGCGCGCGCCTCCCAGTACTTGCCGTCGGCGATCATCTTGGCGATGCCCTGGTAGGCGGGCAAGGCGCGGTCGATCTCGGCGCTGCCCTTGCCGTAGGAGGTGCCGGAAGCGACGGTGGACGCGGCCTTGCGCCAGAGCCCCCAGGACCACTTGCGCGGGTCGAAGGAGCCGTTGAGTTTGGGGGCCCAGCTCCCGGACTGCTGCTGCATGGCCAGGAGCATGCCCGGCGCGGCCGTGTAGAGCTCGTAGTTGGAGCCGATGTCGCCGAGCTCCTTCTGGCTGGAGTTGAGAGCGGCCTGGGCCAGGTCGAGGTTGGAGGCGTAGTCGGTCTTGCAGAGCACGTCCTCCACCCGGCCCAGGATGGCCAGCAGGCGCTCAAGGCGCGCTCGAATCTTGGCGCCCTCGCCCTTGTAGCGGTCCTTGCCCGCCCCGTCCAGGGGCATGTCCTTGAGGCCTTCCGCCACCATCTTGGAGTCCGGCGAATCCGGGTCGAGGCGCTCGAGCTGGCTGCGCACCGCGTACTTCTGGGCCTCCAGGAAGGCCAGCGAGAGGTAGCGCATCACGTACTGCTCGCCCATCTCCATGGACTTGACCTGCGAGTCCGATATCGCGGTGGCGTCCACGAACTTGGCCATCTCGCCCTTGAAGAAGGAGATGCCCTCCTCCGCCTTCTTGAGGTAGCCGTCGCGCACCCGGGTCTTGGCCTCGGCGATGTCCCAGACCGAGTAGGTCTTGCCCTTGTGGCTGTAGGTCTTGGCCTTGGCCTTCTTGGTCAGCTCGGCCTCGAAGGCCGCGTTGACCTTGCCCGGGTCGTTGCGGTCGAAGAAGACCTGGTCCTTCTTCTGCTCGCCCAGGAGCTCCGCCATGAGCACCATGCGGTCCAGGCGGGTGGCCAGGTCGAGCTGGTCGGCCTGCAGCCGCAGGCGCCAGTAGCTGACCCCGAACATCTCGAAGTTGTAGCGGCCGGTCTCCGGGACGAAGGCGGACTGCTGGGGCCGGTTCTTGTTGATCTCGTGCTGCATCTTCTGCAGCTCCCGGTTGTAGATGGTGACCTTGTTCTTGTTGAGCACGAAGGCCACGCCGTTCTTGTCCCGGAAGGCCCAGCCCTGGTCCGGGCCCAGGTCCACCTGGGTATACTCGGCCTTGGGCGCGCCCGCGACCGCGGCCCCGGTCATCATGGCTTCGCGCAAGGTGCCCAGCTCGAAGGTGTCCTCCAAGGTCTGGCCCGGGACCGCGGGCGGCAGGTCGCCGAAGTTGTCGCCGTAGCGCTGGAGGGCGGTCTTGAAGGCCTTCTGGTAGGCCTCCTCGTTCTCCTTGTACGACGCGCCCTTGGTGAGGGCCTTGAAAGACTCCTGCATGCCCTGGACTTCCTCGTCGGCGGCCGAGTCCGGCCGGCTCTTGAGATAGCGGTAGAGCACCGCGCCGTAAGGGGTGATGAAGCCTTCCGTGCCCACCATCTCGCGCAGCTTCTTATTCTCCCCGTCGAAGGCGTGGCGCTTCTCGAGATAGTCGAAGACCTCCTTGGGGGTGACGCTGACCTGGGTGGGGTCGGAGGAAGGCTTGTCCGCGGCGCGCAGCAGCGGGGCCCAGCCCGGAGGCGGGGTCAGCAGGCAGAGGCCGATCCCGACGGCGAGGACGCGGCGCGGCAGGTCGCGCGGTGTCATGGCGTCCATAGTGTAGCAGTGGGAAGTCCCATCTTGCCAGGGACCCGAGGGCCCATGCGCGGCGGGGGATTAAGGCCCAGGAGGGCTGGGCCGAAGGGCCCAAGACGGGGCGGCCCGGACCAAGGGCCGCCCCGCACGCGGCTTCCTTATAACTTCTCCGTCTCGCACACGGACTTGGCCGCGGCCTCGTCCATGCCCCACCAGACCACCGGGCCCAGGCAGTTCTCCGCGGGCTTGGGCTCGTTCTCCGGGGTGCCGCCCTTCCTCTTCACGGCGTACCAGACCCCCTTGTCCGCCTTGCCCATCATGCGGAACTGGCCGTCCGGGATGACCGTGGCCTTGAGCCCGCGCACGCCGATCTTGTCGGCGGGAACGGAGGGGATGGGCATGTGGCGCTTGGCGTCGCTGCTGAAGATCAGGGCGGGCCGTCCGTTGCGCCGGACCGCGAGCGGCTGACCCTTGGCGTCGACTATGGTGAAGCGGTAGGCGAGGTAGATGCGGTTCTTGTCCGCGCTGGCGTAGAGCCGGGCCGTGTCGTCGCCCGCCTTGACCATGACCTTCACGGTCTCCGCGGGGTTGACATCCTTCTCCTCCAGGACATTGGCCTCGTCCTGGAACGGCTCGTCCGGGGCGAGGTTGAAGTCGAAGGCGTGGCCCGGGCCCATGTTCGTCTCATGCCCGGCGGCGCTGCTCAGGTTCTCGGCGATCTGGGGCCAGAACTGGCCGAAGATGCGGTTGGCGGCGATGTGCACGTCGATGGTCCCCGAGTCCATGCCTCCCTCGATGGTGTAGAACTCTCCCTCCTGCCGGAGCTTCATCACGACGTCGAGGTTCTTCTGCACGTCCGCCGCGGTCTTGCCCTTCAAGGGGAACTTGGACAGGTCCAAGGTGGACTTGAGCAGGGCCACGTCCGAGATGTTGAACGAGGACTTGCCGATCTTTCCCACATTCCGGAAGGGGTGGTTCTTGGGCTTGTCGTCCTGCAGCTCCACCTTGACGGGCTTGGCCAGGTCGTAGAACATGGTCTCCCATGAGCGCGTGATGGCCATGACGTGGCCGTCTATGAGGTGGAGCTCGTCGGCGGTCTCGCTGAGCGGCAGCTCGCCGGACATTGGCAGGGGCATATTGCGCGTGGCGGAGAGCGCCTCCGGGAAGGTCCACACGTGCCAGTAGCCCAGCGGCGGCTTGCCCGCCTGCTTATAGGTCCAGATCTCGATATCCTGGCTCTTGAGGTCCTGGTTCAGGTCCTTGCTGATCGGGTTGAGCTCGTAGTTGCCCGCCCTCAGCGCGGTCCGGGCGGCCTCCAAAGCGTTGCCCGGCTTGGCGCTCCCGCCGCCGGCCTGGCCGCCCGCGGCCGTGCTCGTCGAAGTGGAGGTCTCCGGAACGACGTCCGGGTCGCCGACCCCTTCCTTGACCTCCCAGTAAGCGTGATCCCGGTTGTACTCCAGGTGGTAGTTCTTGCCGTCCGCGGCCTTGCCCAGGTCCCGCCCCACCTTGTAGGGGATGGTCTGGTTGCTCCCGTCGGCTCCGCGCTGGTTGACCTCGGCCGCCATCGCGGGGGAGATGGCGCCGCCGGAGTTCACGCTGTCCTTGATGCTCTCCGGGAAGAAGAGCAAGGACCCCTTGGCCCCGCCCTGCCCCAGCACGTAGTAGTTCTGGTTCCCGACCTTGGTGACGTTGCCCTCGTCCACGGCCTGCTTGGCGCGCAGGCTGTAGAGCTCGGAGACCGAGGTCTTCATCTGCTCGGGGTTGCCCTCGCGGCCGAAGGTGATCTCCGTGTTGCCCCCGCTGGGCGTGAACTTCAGGGTGTACTTGGGCTTGCCCTGCACCCGGTCGTCGAGGGCGAAGGTGGCCTCGCTGGCCCCGGCCGGGATGGTGAACTTCTGGCCGAAGGTGTCCGCGGGATTGGTGATGTCGAAGATGCCCACCTTGTTGACCAGCGCGCCGTTCTCCTTGACCGTGTACATCTTGATGGAGATGGCGCGGGAGACCCCGTCGCCGTCCTGGAAGACGTACTCGGTGACCTTGGCGCCGTGGCGGAAGAGGCTGGTGAAGTCGAAGCCCTTGGCCGAGCCCGTGATGGGCTGGCCTCCGGTGCCGGCCCCGGTGGTGGGCACGGCGATGCCCTCCGCCCGGTCCTGGATCTGCTTGGCGATCTGGCCGAGCTCCATGCGGACCGTGCTGTTGGTCAGGACGGCGGCGGCGACGGAGACCGCGTTCTTGGAGAAGGCCTTGGCGGCCTTCGGCGCGCCCAGGAACTTGTACGCCCAGAGGTCCACGGCGGCCTGGTCGCACGGGCCCAAGTCCTCGCCGGACTTGGTCCAGGCCTGCATGCCTTCGAAGAAGAGCGCCGTGCGCTTGGCCTGCGCGTCGGTCAGGGCCTCGGCCAGGGCGGTGTCGTTGGCCAGCCAGGACGGGGCCTTCGCGCCCGCGCCCAGAACGAAATAGAGCTGCGCGACCTCCAAGGCCTCGCCCTCCTTGACCTTCGCCGCCACCCAGGCCGCGGGCATCTTCTTGAGCTGCGCCATGGCCTCCTTGTCATCCCGGATCTTCTGGGTGATGAAGCCCTGGCTGCCGCCGTTGAGGATGTAGTCGAGGATGCGCTCGGCCATGGAGTCGCCCACTTCCTTGGAGCTCTTTTCGAGCTTGCGCTTGAGGATGTTGAC
>JAQUNT010000172.1 GCA_028717525.1 Elusimicrobiota bacterium | reverse complement strand
GGATAAAGTCTTCCATAGATTTCAGCGCCAAAGACAGAGGGAATGGCGTTGATACCGGCGTGATGGCTCGAATAACGGGCGGCTTAAAAGACGGCTCCGAGCACAATAATACGATAAGGGGCTGGTTGTCATTTGGGACGGCGGCGGTTGGGGCGGGGACCCCGACGGAGCGGATGGTGATCGATGAGGCGGGCAACGTCGGCATCGGGACGACGGGCCCCGCACAGAGGTTGGACGTCGCTGGCGCGATCGCGGTGTCATCCAACATTATCCAGACCGCGGGATACGCGATAGGCAACGGGTTCAACGCTTTCCCAGGCTTCCCAGGCCCGGAATACGGATTCTGGCTCCCGCAGAACGCCGCCTACGGCAGCGTCAACGTCGTGTACGACACGTATGGGAATCCGCCGTACTTCGCTCTGAGGGATTCCCGCAACCCGACCACGCCGTCGTTGGCTGTCGGTACGGGCGGCAGCGTCGGCATCGGGACGTCGAGCCCCAGCAATAAATTGCATGTCCAGGGCACGGGCGGAAGTGTGGCGGGCATTTATCTCAACGACGCCGCGCCCGGCAGCACGGCCTCCACCCTTTACAACAGCGGCGGAAGCCTCTACTGGGGCGCCACCAATATCTCCCAAGGCGCGTCCCAATGGACAGCGGGTACGGGCGACAACATCTACCGGTTGAACGGCAACGTGGGCATCGGGACGACGGGACCCGGCGAGAAGCTCTCTGTGGTGGGAGGCAAGGCGGTGATCGGGGCCGCCACGAGCCCGTCATCGCAGCCCACGTCATTGGTGGTCATAGAGCCGACGGATGGCAACGCCGAGGTCGGCATCTCCGCCAAAGGCACAGGCAAGAGCGCCGCTCTGGTGTTCTTCGATGACAGTTCCTGGAAGTCGCAGTTGTTCCTGAATACGGATACCGATGATCTGACGCTTAAGACCGTGACGGCAGGGGACATAGTGACCTTCAAGCAGAACGGCAACGTGGGCATCGGGACGACGAATCCCGGGACATATGGCGGGATCCTGGAGGTGTATCAGGACAGCAATGTGCGGTTGGACCTGACGGCTACGGCGAACCACCAGCAAATCATCTCCTTCAACGAGGGCGGAGCCGCCAAGTGGCAATTGATCGGCGACTTGGAGGCGAACGGGACTCATTCATTCTCCTTGAGAGATCCTGTAAACAGCGCGACCCGGCTCTATTTGAATGACGGCGGCAACGTGGGCATCGGGACCCAGAGCCCGGACTACAGATTGGACGTCAAGGGCGACAGGATACGCCTCAATGCGGACAGCGGTAATCCCATGTTCACCTTGGCCGAGGGCGGCACCCACAAATGGAACATCTATAGCGCCGCAGACGACGCATCCAAGCTCAAGTTCCATAGCGGCTCGGACAACATCGTCATGACCCTGCTGCAAGGCGGCAACGTGGGCATC
The DNA here is from genome assembly GCA_028717525.1 of Elusimicrobiota bacterium. Lineage (GTDB taxonomy): Bacteria > Elusimicrobiota > Elusimicrobia > UBA1565 > UBA9628 > UBA9628. The sequence goes on along the minus strand of JAQUNT010000172.1, from coordinate 4,306 downwards.
GGGACGACGGCGCCGGGCTACAGGCTGACGGTCAAGGAATCGGACGGCCTGGCGGAGCAGCTGGCGTTCGTGGGGACGAACGATCACGCCTTCACTCTGGGCGCGTCGGGGGATGACCTCTTCCTAAAGGATAAGCGGGTCGACGCGACCAGGATGGTGCTGAAATACGACGGCAACGTCGGCATCGGGACGACGAACCCGTTCACTCGATTGGCGAATTCGGAGAACAATTATCTGGTCGATTCCATCGGGGTGGGGACGAACGCCATTCTGTGGCGGAGCAATGAGGCGGGCTATGTCGCGAGTTTTGTCCAGGACGATTCCGGCGGAGATCTGAACCAGGCAGGCGTTGCGATCAATGTGGCGAACACCACCAACAATGCGTCGCCGGACAAGAACGCCGCTTTGGCGGTGCTGTCCGGCGACACCATGAGGTTCATGGTCGCGGCCAACGGCAACGTCGGCGTCGGGAGCGCGAGCCCGAGTAATAAACTCTATGTCTCTGGCGGGACAAGTAATGCAAGCAGTCTCGCAACATCAAAATCCGAAGCCGCTGTGTACATCCAGCCGAAGAACACCTCCGGTTATGGTCTGGCTTTTGGGTCGGGCCCCGGCGACCTCCCGTATGTCCAGCAGGTGACGATCGGCGGAGACGCGGCCGGGAATATGCTGATGCAGCCATACGGCGGCAACGTGGGCATCGGGACGACAGAACCGGGCACGAAGCTGGAGTTGTCGCAATCCAGAGGCACTAATACTCTCAGAATAGACACCGCAGTGGGCGGAGCTGACGACTATTTCAACGTCGACCTGTCGTCAATATGGGATTATTCGAAATCCATGACTTTGACTGTCAGGGGGGGGGACGGTGCGGGCAATGTAGCTGAGGTCTTGGGGTACGGAGGTGGAGGGCATAGCTGGCTTGGGAGTCTTGGTCATGCAAAAGTGGTCTATCTGCGGAGCAACGGCAACGTCGGCATCGGGACGACGGCGCCGCGAGTCCTGCTTGACTTGGCCAAGGCAAACAACGTAGGTCAAGTCCTTCTCTTGGGCGAGACGGTTGCAAATAATCGGGTCGGGTTTGGCCTTGGCTCTAATGCCAGTATGCGCATCTTTACAGTTGATGAGGCTTCGCAAGCTCTTCAATTCGGCGGTATATCAATGGCAGATGGCTCGACCTTTAGAGAAGTCGCAAGAATTGGAATGAACGGCAACGTCGGCATCGGGACAACGGATCCGGGCTATAAGCTGACCGTCAAGGAGTCTGCGGGCACGGCGGACCAGCTGGCGCTCGTAGGCACGAACGGCAACGCCTTCACGATCGGCGTGACGGGGGACAACCTCTACATCAAGGACAAACGAGCCGGGGCGGATCGGATCTTCCTGCAATATGACGGCAAAGTCGGCATCGGGACGAACGGCCCGCAAGGCAAGCTGCATGTGGTGGGCGGCGACCTTCTGATCGATGGCAACCTGTCCGCGGTCGGGGCGGCGGCCTCCGTGCGCATTCATCTCGCCGGCGGCACTCCCGACAGCACCAATACCGGCATCGCGGCCGCGTGGAACGTGCACTCTTCGATCCGCTGGAAGGAAGACATCACGGACTTGCGAGGCGCTCTCGGCATCGTCAATAGGATGCGTCCCGTCCGCTACCGGTGGAAGACCGGCGGAGGCCGGGACCTCGGCTTCATCGCGGAAGAGCTCCGTCTGGTCCTGCCGGAGGTCGTGCAGGACGATCCGCAGGACAAGCGCTACGCCATGGGACTGGACTACGCCCGGCTGACCTCCGTGCTGACCGCGGCGGTCCAGGACATGAACCGGGTGGTCAGCATCAGCAGCGCGCCGCTCGACCGCCCGTCCTTGGTCGTCGATTCAAACGGCAACGTCGGCGTCGGAGTGCAGGAGCCGCAAAGGCCGCTGCACATCAAGGACGTCCTGCGCCTGCAGCCGCGCGCCGCGGCGCCGGCGGACCCCGCGGAGGGGGACCTTTACGTCGACTCCGCGGACCACCACATCTACTGCTACCTCGGCGGCCGGTGGAAGTCTCTGGACCGTTGAGCGGCCCACCGCCTAGGGGAGCGCCGGGGCCGGGGGCGTTTCGCCCAGGCCCTCGGAGAGCAGCGCGCGGAAGGCCTTCCACGCCGCCGGGTCGAAGCGCGCCTTCTGGCCTTCCATGATCTTCAGGGCCTCTGCCGAGCTCATCCCGGCCCGGTAGGGCCGGTGCTCCATCAAGGCGTCGTAGTAGTCGGCCAGGTGCGTGATGCGCGCCTCCAGCGGGATGTCGTGCGCGAAGCGGGCCTGCGGATAGCCTTGGCCGTCGAAGGTCTCGTGGTGGTTCAACGCCACCCGGCGGCCCGTGCGGCGGGTGACTCCGTCCAGCTTCCGGGCCGAGGCGATGATCCCCTCGCCCAGAATCGTGTGCTGCTCCATGACCAGCCGCTCCTCGGGAGTCAGCTTCCCCGGCTTCTGGATCACGGCCTGCACCTCGGCCTCGCGCTTGCCCATGTCGTGCAGACGGCCGCCCCAGGAGGTCTTGAGCGCGAAGTCCACGGGCAGTCCCATCTTCCAGGCGATCAGGCCCGCCAGCAGGCCCACGCGGATCGCGTGGGAGTGGGTCCTGGGGTCCGCGGACTTCAAAGTGGCCAGGAGCTCCCCCTTGGCGTTCATCGCCGCGCCCGCCTCGGGCGAGGCGGCCTTTTCCTCGGTCCCCAGGAGATGCGCGGCCGCGTCGAGCCGCGCCGCGTAGCCCCAGTCCGGGACCAGGTCCGGCGACCAGTGGCGGTTGTCGTAGAAGCGGGGCGCGGGCAGGGCCAGCCTCAGGCGGATCTTGTAAGGGTCATCCGGCGCGGACCAGTCGGGCGCCACGCCGTTGCCGTCCGAAGGCATGGCCTCGGGCAGCCTCCAATCGCTGAGCAGGCGGGAGGCGGCCGCGTCCGCGTTGCGCATGGCGCGCTCGGTCGCCATGCGGCGCACCGCCTTGTAGCGCCGGCCCACCTCGGCGCTGTACAGGCTCAGGGCCTTGAGCTGCTTCTGCAGGGCCAGGACATCCTCCGGCGCGGCCGCGTCGCCGGCTTCGGCCAGCTCCGCGAAGGCCTGCGCGGCCTTGGCCTCGACCTCGGAGGCCGCGGCCTTGCGCGCGCGGGCGAGCTCGTTGAACAGCTCGGCGCGCTCCTGGGAGCTGAGGCTCTCCGGAGCGGCCAGCCGGGTCTGGAGGGCCTCGGGCAGCCGGGAGGCCATCGGAGCCAGGGCCGCGGCTCCGGCGGAGTCGGCCAGGTCGATGGTCTGCAGGTAGCTCAGCTTCGGGGCCAGGCTGGTGGTCAACTCGCGGCCCTCGGATGTCCGCATCCAGTCCTGGAAAGGCTTGAAGGACTCGACCCAGGCCGCTGAGGCGCCCCGGAAGAGCGGCCGGCTGAAGCTGGCGGCCGCGGCCGCGGACTGGCAGAAGAGGCAGAGCGCGGCCAGCAGGGCCAGGGCGGCGGAGCGCTTCGTCTTCATACTTGAAGTGTAGATGGAAAAACGCTCACATTTTAGTGTCCAAGGGCCCAGCTCAGGCTAGGCTCAAAGGCCCGGCGCCGGGAACGCGGGCCTTGACGCTGGCGCGGGGCAAGCGCTATAAGATGGCGGACCCGGAGGTCCCGAAGATGAACAGAGTCCTGCCCTTGCTCTTCTGCCTGGCCATGTCATCCTGCAGCATCGCCAGGCCCATGCTCCTCTCCTCCGCTTCCGCGGGCCCGGAGCAGGAGGAGATCGTGGGCATGACCACCGGCACGGCCAGCCAGTCCTGGCTGTTCGGCTGGGCCATGGACAAGGGCGCCGACTATTCCACCCAGGCCGCTTTGGAGGACGCGCTCAAGGGCAAGGCGGCCGACACCTTGATCAACGTCTTCGGCGACGAGAACTGCTGGTACCTGCCGCATCCTGACTTCTACTGCTACCGCAAGTGCCGGCTGCGTCTGACCGGCACGGCCGTGCGCTACAAGAAGGCCGGCCCGCCCCCGCCAGCCAGATGACCGCGGCGGGGCGCGCGCGCCTGGCGGCCGCAGCTTTCGTCCTGTCCCTGTCTTCCCCCGTGTCGGCCGGCGAGCCCGGGCCGTCCTTGGCCGGCTTCCTGCGCGCCGGCCATGTTGACGGCGACATCCGGGTCTATTACATGCGCCGGGCTTTCGGCAGCGCCTCGATACAGGAGAGCCTGGCCGGCGGAGGAGGCCTGGGCTATCGGACCGCGTCCTGGCAAGGCCTGAGCGCGGGCCTGGCCGGCTACCTCTCCCAGCGCCTGGGCCTGGCTCCGGGCAGCCGCGACGGGGCC